>JAFBAJ010000449.1 GCA_019247865.1 Acidobacteriota bacterium | reverse complement strand
TTGCCGTAAACTTTTTCGAGCCAGCGCATCACGGTGGATTCGTGGACGCGGCTGCTCGGAGCTTTGCTGCGCTGTTTGGACTGGCGCTGGAACCAGCGGCGCAGCGGCGAGGCCGGCTCTTCGACCAGCCGCGCGATCTCGCGCAGCTTCAAATTCTCGACGTGGTAGTAGAGCAGCAACAGCTTTTCGTGATCGTCCAGTGTGGCGAACGAAGCGTCGAGGGCGGCGACCGTCGCTGCCTGAAAACGTTCGCGTGCGATCCTGTCCAACATGGCTCCTTCGCCTCCGCGCGCCTCCGCGCGCCAGCCCGGCCGGTCGTGTATCTCGCCGCCGCTCTCCGACCAATCGTCTATCGAAATCTCGTCATGCCGCGCGCGATGCATGTCGATCACCGCGTGCCAGACGACCGTGCGGAGCCATCCCTTGAGCGTGCCGCGCCCGGAGTAGGTCGCAAACTTGGACTGCCGCACGTCGCCCACGACGCGCGTTCCGTAGAGCTCGACATAGACGGAATCGATGACCTCTTCGGCGTCCGTCTCGGCGCTCGCCAGGTGGCGCGCGATGCGCTCGATGTAACGGCGATAGCCCTGATCGAAGTCCCACCACGCGGGCTCGTTGCCGCGCGCGCAGGCGAGAGCCAGGAAGAGGTCTGTCGTTTGCAGCTCGCTGAGGAACTGCCGGACCTCGTCCGCCGACGGAGCCGAACCGTTCGTCTGGTCAACCAGATATTTGCCCGCAGCCATGCGCAGAGCGGCCCTGAAATCTTCGGGCGTCACCCCGTAGTTCGGCGCAGCCTCCGTGCAGCGCTGGTAGAGCGCGTCCATCTCGGCCGCGCAGTCGCTGAGCGCGAGTTCAAATTGTGCTAGAGGTGGATTTGTCACTTGCCACGGATTATAAATTAAACCGCGCTCTTTCGCCTACCACTTTCGATTAACAAAGAACTTTCCCGGCCCGCTGCGCGAGACAGAAGCTCAAATAAAGCTGTTTTTGGCTATCAAGCGGACAGGAAGGAAACCGCCCCGACTTAACCGCTTGTGCCGGGTGGACGGCGGGCGTGCGGAAAATTTGCGGAAGAAAAACGGTCTTTGGTCTTTGGTTTTTGGTCTTTGCACGCGATTGAGCCCTGAATGATAAAATTCAAGCTAAATCAGACATCAAAGACCAAAGCACAAAGACCAAAGTCCATTGTCTTACTTCTCTGAGATCAACAGCCTCTGCGGCGTCGGCGGCAAGTCGTGCAGCTCTGTGCGCGAGAAGCCGGCCTGGCGGAGCATCCGTTCCAGCTCGTTGAAGGTGTAGGCGTCGCCCTGCGGCGTCGAGGCCAGCATGACGAGGCTGAAGGCGGCCGCGTCCGGAGGCGAGATGCGGTCTTCGTTCGGCACGAACTCGACCGTCACGACCCGGCCGTCGTCGGCCAGCGCGCCATGAACTTTTTTGAGCAGGCTGACGCAGGTCGCTTCGTCGAAGTGATGCAGGAAGTTCGGGATCAGAACGACATCATAGTTGCTGCCGAACTCGACCTCGAACGCGCTGCCCGCGAGCGTCGAGTAGCGGTCGCCGACGCCTGCCTTCTCGGCATTCTCCTTCGCCACTTCGAGCACGTTCGGCCAATCGAGCGCGACGATCTCGGCGTGTGGAAAACGCTGCGCGACGGCGATGCCGAACATGCCGTGCCCGGCCGCGATGTCGAGCACCTTGAGCCGGCTCTCCGGGTCTGCCTCGATGAGCTTCGCCATCAGTTGCGCGGGCATCGTCATGAACCCGCTCATCCCGCGCGCGAACTTTACCCAGACCGGATGATCCGGCGCGACCGTGCCCTCTGCGGAGACGACCGTGCCGCCCTTGCGCACGGCCCCGGCGATGTCCCGAAAGGCATCCGCCAGCATCGACGAGAGCAGGAACTCGGTCGCTGCGCCGAGATAAGCCTGAGACTCGCGCGTCAGGAAGATGGCCGAGTCCGGGGTCAGTCGATAACGGTCGCCCTCCTTCGTCAGAAAGCGATGCACCACCAGATAGTCGCACAGGATGCGTATGCCGCGCTCTGACGCGTCGCACTTCGCGACCAGCTCTGCCGCCGTCTCCGCGCCCGCGCCGATGGCCGAGAACAGATCAAGCTCAATCGCGCCCTTCAGCGCGGCCGTGCGCTGGTACGCGTTGACGTTTTCAAAAAATAGCAGGGGAGAAGGTTCAGGGGAACTGTTTGACATGGGACGAACTCCGATTTGTGAAAGATAGAAACTGCTGGCATGTCGTCACACTACTTCATTTTTATGGCGAGTTGCAATCGGAGCTGATTCTACTTCGTGCTCCAGAAGAGCGGCGTCTGTGGTCGCAGGCTGCGTTCGACGGCCAGCGCGACGAAGCCCATCGTGTAGCGCGCGTTGACTTCGAGCAGCGGGCGCAGGCCGCGCGCGTGTTCGAGCGCATCCACACCGGCCGGGCCGTGATAACCCTCTGCGAAGAGCCGCGACGCGACGACCTGCGCGATGCTTTCAAGCTCATGCATGCGATTTGAAGGAGGCTTTCGTCCGAGCAGGTAGCCGGTGCCTGTGCCCGCGCCGTTGGTTTGCAGGTCGCTGACGCCGCGCACTTCAACAGCTCCGTCCCGAAAGATCTCCAGCACGACGCCGTACTCGCGCACGACTTCGAGCCAGGGCTCGAAGAGCAGCGTCTCGCCCAGGCTCAAACGGCGGCGCGACCACTTGTCCTGCGGCAGCTCTATGACCGGCCCGCGTCCCAGCACGCGCTCGCGCGCGGCAAAGCCGTACGGGCTCTTGATGACCCACTTGTCGTCTGCGTTCGGACATGCGCGCGCGACCCTTTCTTCCAGCTCTTCAAACGTGGCAGCGGTCGCCGCTCCGTCGGGCGCGATGCCCAGCTCTGCTTCGAGCGCGTGGCTCCAGAGCTTCGAGTTGACGCGCGCGACCAGCTCGAAAGAGAGCGGCTCGACGATTGCTCCTGCGCGCTCGCCCGTCTCGGCGGCGCAACGCGTCCAGCCCCAGGGAGTGAAGATGCGATTCGTCTGCGGCTTAGGGCGATGTAGAGAAACCAAATCAACCTGTCGCCGCGCGGCTTCGCTTTGCAGCTTCTCCGGCCAGGGCTCTGCGACGAGCAACGCGTCGCCCGCACGCGCCAACCACAAGAGATGCGGGGCCAGCCTCCGGTTCAGCTCCTCGTACGACGCCGGACGGCGATACGCGCCGCCGCCCTGCGCCAGCTCGTGCTCGAAGTCCGCATTCATGTGCCAGAGGCGTGAAGGCATAAAAAATTTGGTCTTAGGTCTTAGGGCTTTGGTCTTTGTCCGCGTCTCAACCTTGAGTGATAAAACTCAACGTGAGCCAGACATCAAAGCCCAAAGTCCGAAGACCAAAGCCCGTTATTATTTTTCCATCCGTTTCACGAGTCTTGCCGCGTGGTTGCGTGCGATGAGCGGGAGGCGTTCGTCCGTGCTCAGCTCGCGCATGAGCGGGAGGAGTTGCTGCGGGTCTGCGATCTCGTTGCGGCGCAGGTAGTCGTCAACCTGATCCATGAGCTTCGGCGCTTCGAGCGGCTGGTTCTCGCGCGCGAGCGTGATGTCGAAGATGAAGATCGCCTGGTTGGCGATGTGCTTGTATTCGGTGATGAGCGCGAATGCGCCCTTGTCGCTCGTCCAGTTAAATTCCGCGACGCGGTCGCGCGTGCCCTCTTTCATGCGCAGGCGGTTCGTGCCGAGATGCGGATACTGCTTCTCGGATTGATAGCTCTGCTGTGAATCCAGAAAGTGAAGCGCGCTCCACAAAGTTTTGAGCCGCGCGACGGTGGCCGGTGAAAGGTCTAGCGGGTCGCTGATCGGGTCGCTGTTCTTGCGCTCGAAGGTGATCTCGCCGCGCCCGTTCTCGTCGTGCTCGATGAAGAGGCGGCTGATGAGAAAGTCCGGCTGCGTGAATTCGTATGAGAAGCGTGGTGTCGCGGCCTGGCTCGCGGGCTTTGAAGGAGCCGAAGCTGAAACAGCTTGCTTTTCATCTGTCGCAGAGGGTTTGGGAGCGGGCTCGTTCTGTGTCGAATCGTCCGCCGCCTCACGCGAGTTCTGCTTGACGGGCGGCGGGGCCACGCTCTGTGCCGGAGCCTTCGTCGCAGGCTCGGCCAGGACTGTCGCGGGAGCGGGCGCGCTCTTCTTTTTCTTCTTCGCTTTGTTTTGCGCCGCAGTGCAAATCGCCGCGCTCCAGATCAGAAGCGCGGCAATCAGGATGTGCGTAAGCTTGCGCGTTCTCGTGCTCACTCGAACTTGACCGATACCAGCCTTGAAATCCCGGCCTCTTC
>JAFBAJ010000420.1 GCA_019247865.1 Acidobacteriota bacterium | reverse complement strand
TCCACCTCGAACAAGCTGCCTTTGGAAAAATCCGTCAACCTGTAAGCTTCGGCCAAAAGCTTTTCCGCCTCTCGCCGTCGTCCCGCGCGCGCGAAAACGGGCGCGAGTCGCGTGAGCAGTCTGAGCTGATCCTCATGGGCCTCGCTCTCCTTGAGAATTTGCAGGGCGCGCTCGAAGCGCCCGGCTTCGGCCAGCAGCATTGCGATCTCAAAGCGCGCGCTGCTCTGTAGACCGGGAGCGGTATTGCGGCGTGATGCTTTCAAAGCCTGATCGAGCAGCGCGACCGCACGCGCCGTCTCGCCTCTCTTCAGATAGAGCCGTGCGAGCGGAAGCAGGATGTCCGTTTTGAAATTGTCCGAATCGATCTGCTCGTTGAGCTGCAGGGCTGGGTCGAACTCTCCGCGTTTGGCGCGTTCGACGGCGATGGCAATCAGCGCATGATCTTTGAAAGGGCCTTGCTCCATCATCCCTGCGACGGCCTGCGCGCGTTCGAACTGGCCGAGCGCAGCGTATCTTTCAGCGATCCCTTCCAGCGTGACAGCCCTGTTGATACGGCCCTCGGTCGTGTTGACAAAGACCAGAGCCTCGTCCAGCAGTTGCAACGCGCGCTCCGTGCTCCCGACTTCGCCATAGAACGCGGCCATCATAGCCAGCACTTGCCCGCGATGCCCGGCCGGAGCTTCTCTCGTCTCGCGCATGTTTTGCTCCAGCATCTCCTGCGCCGCTTTGGTCTGCCCGGCCCCCGTGTAATGTAGCGCCAGCATGAGCCGCATGGAATATTTGCCGGGACATTCGGCACAGTCCTTTGAGAGATCGTCCTCCTCCTCGATCAACCGCCGTGAGAGGGCCAACACCTGTGCGGCCTTCTCCGGCTCGCCGAGTTTCAGGTAGATGTGAGCTAAGGAAGCAACCCTTTCAGCTCGAAAAGAGGGATGCGGTTCGCGCTCTGCCGCTTGCAGAGCCTGCGCCAGAAGTTTCAGAGCCTTCCCTTTTTGCTGCGCCTGCGGCGGCGCGAGCCCCTGCCCGCCGGCCTGTTGGTTCAGGCAGCAGAGCAGCACAATGATTGAACAAACAACATATCTCATGAAAGACCATCAACGGAGCGTCGCAGCCGCGCGGGCTCTTCATGTGAGCTTGTGTGTGAGCTCCTTCATCCGCGCCGTCAGTCTCTCCTCGTCCACAGTCATCAGACGCCCGTCGCGATAGACCTCCTGTCCGGCGACCAGCGTCAAGCGAACATCTCGCCCCGATGAAGCGAAGACGAGCGCGGCGGCCGGATCGTAGGCCGGACGTTGATGTGCGCCCGCGAGCGAGACGACTGTGAGGTCTGCCTGCATGCCGGGCGCGAGCACGCCCGTCCGCTCGTCCAGACCGAGCGCGCGTGCGCCGCCGACGGTCGCCGCTTCCAGCAGCTCTGTAGCGCCGATCATGCGCCCCTCCGTCACGACATCGCCGGACGCGCGAGAGAGCAGCGCCGCGAAGCGCGCTTCTTCCAGCAGGTCGCAGGTATTGTTGCTCGCGACCGAATCGCTGCCGAGCCCGACCTTGAGGCCGCGCGCGACGAAGGCCGCGAAGGGCGCGCGCCCGTGCCCCAACTTCGCGTTCGATTTCGGGCAATGAGCGACGCGCGCATCCGCTTCGCCGAGCAGCTCCAGGTCTTCCGCATCAACTCGTATGCAATGCGCGAGCAGCGGGCGCGTGAGCAGGATGCCGTGCTGTTGCAGGTATCTGATGGGCGAGACGCCGGGCGTGCTCCACTCTATGTCGCGCCGCGCAAAGCCCTCCGCGAAGGGGCCGCGACCGTGGCGGATGAGCAACTCCTCTGCCTGGGATTCCGCCGCGTGCATCATGAGCGAGAGGCTCTCCGTCAAAGCATATTCGGAGATCAATTCGAGCTGCGGCGCGCTGACTGTGTACGGCGCGTGCGGCGAGACGCCCACACGCACACGTTCGTTCTCAAACTCGCGCAGGTGCTGGATTTTTTCTCGCAGCTTTTCAAAGTGCTCGCGCGCGAGCTTTCCGTCCGGCCCGAAGGATTCCTGATAGACGATTCCGCGCAGGCCCGCGTCGCGCAGTGCGAGCATGCTCGCGCTCGCGGCATCGGACGCGTCGCCGACCGTGGTGATGCCCGCGCGCGCGGCTTCGACCGCTCCCCAGGTGGCCGCAACGCGCAGGTCATCCGGCGTCATGCGCTCCAAACGCGCGAGCGTCAGCTTCCTGAGCCACGCGAAAAAATCTCCCTCCTCGCGTTCCAGAAACCCGCGCATCGCCGTCAGCTCCAGATGCGTGTGACAGTTGACGAGACCGGGCAGGATGACAGCTTCGCCGAAATCATTGACGGCGGCGTCCGGGAATTTTCGCAGCAGAGCTTCGCGCGCGCCGACGCCGACCAGCACCTCGCCCTCGACCGCCACCGCGCCGTCTTCAACCGGCGCAGACGCGACAGGCATCACCCACTTTGCTGCATACAGAGTCGTCATCTGAAGCTTCACAAACTCCTGCGTCTGAGGATGAACCAGAGCGCGCCCGAGAGGGCGATGACCGCGCCGCCCGCCGCCGCGACGGGCTTGAGGCCGTACCTGTCCGCAGCCGCCCCGGCGGCCACCATCGAGCCGACCATCATCAGCGTCGTCAGCGTCTCGTACGAAGCGAAGACGCGTCCGGCATAGCGATCATCAGTCCGGCTCATGATAATCGTCTGCTGCGCCGACCACCAAATCGCAAAGTTCAGCTCGCGCGCGATCAGGACTAGAGCCGCGCTCCACAGGCTCGGCATGAAGCTGAAGACGACCAGCCCGCACCCGTCGAAGAAGAGCGAGCGGCCCATCCTCGCGCCGAGAGCTTCGCGCGAGCCTGCGTTCGAGCGTCTCGCCAGAGGCGCGCCCAGCACGCCTCCCAGGCCCATCGCCACGAAGAGCACAGAGATGCCGAAGTCAGTCGGACGCGCGACCAGTCCGGCCGCCGTCGCCATCCCGAGCCGCGCGCCGAACAGACTGTACAGCGCACGCGCCACGCCGTTCCCCAAACCCCATCCGCCCGCCACGATAAAGATCGCAGACAACAGATCCGAACGACGAACGTATCCCAGCCCCTCCATGAAATCCGAGACCAGCCGACGCAGGAAAGAGTTGGCAGCGGGCAACTCGCGCCCGGCGTCTTTCGCTTCCGCGCCCTCGGCCGCACGCCAACGGCCGGAGGTCTGTCCCTTGATGCGGCGAATCATCTCAGCCGAGATGAGAAAGGTCAGTGCGTTGAGGATAAAGACCGTGCTGCGTCCGACGAAGGTTGCGATGACGCCGCCGAGCGCGGAGCCGACGGCGATGGTCGCCGCGGTGGTCGAAGCTGAGAGCGAATTCGCGCTCAACAATTCCTGCGTCCCGCGCACGATGTTCGGAATCGCCGCGCGCTTGGCCGCATTGAAGAAGGCCGAGACGGCGAAGAGGCTCGCGCCGACGACATAGATCAAAGAGAGCTCGCCCAGCTTATGCGCCAGCAGAAAGCCGAGCGCGAGCGTGGCTCGCACGATGTCCGCCGCGATCATCACGCGCCTTCTGTCCGCGCGATCCACCAACACTCCCGCCAGCGGCCCGAAGAGGAACAGCGGCAGGTGGCGCGAAATTGCGTAGATGGCGACAGCGATGCCTTCGCGCCCCGCGCCCGCCAGCTGGATGGTCAGCGCGAGCACGGCGATGTTATTCAGCCAGTCGCCGATCTCAGAGACCACCTGCCCCGTCCACAGGCGACGGAAATCAGCGTTGCTCGCCAGCAGCTGCCTGTAAGTCAATCGAATAACCCTGTGCGCAAGAAAAGTAGGGGCAGGGCTTGTCCCTGCCCGCTTGCTTTGTCAAATGAGCGGGCAGGAACCAGCCCTACCCCGACAGATGTGCTGCCCTGCTTGCCGTTTTTCAGGCGGCGATAGCGTTCGAGGATGGAGCTGACGTAGGCGCGTGTGGAGGGAATATCGATTCGTGTGACGAACTCTTCGGCCGAGAGCGGCCG
>JAFBAJ010000295.1 GCA_019247865.1 Acidobacteriota bacterium | reverse complement strand
AAATATCTCGCCCCTTCGGGGCTACAAATATTCCTTCCCAACTATCTCGCCCCTCCGGGGCTATAAATATCTCGCCCCTTAGGGGCTACAAATATTCAGTCCCAACGGGGCTGAAATCCTTTTTTACGGTTTCTTGAGGTCGCCCGCTTTGAGCGGTTCGCAGGGCGTGGGTGTGCTGGCATTGAGGGCGGCGTTGACGGTCGTGGCGGGCGGGGCGGGCAGGCCGAGCTGTTCGCGTATGAACTTGTCGGCATCTGCTTCGACGATCTCGCCGTTGACGACGAAGGTTTTTTCGACCAGCACGTCGCCGCTCTTGGTCAGCTTTGATGGAATCAAAAAGATGTTCCAGGGCGAGCCCCAGCGGCGCGTGTCGCCGGTCGTCTGGCGATAGCCGTAATGCGTCGTCTTGTCGCGCGCCTCACGCCCTTCGGATTCGGTGACGACGGTGTAGGGTGCGCCCTTCTCGCCGACGCAGGCTTTGACCTCGTCGAGCGTGCCGTACTCGCTGATGCCGATGACATCGAAGCCCTGATCTTTATACTTGTCATAGAGCTTGGCCGCGACCGGCATCTCGTTCCGCCAGTTGCCGCACCAGGGAGCGAAGTAGACGACCATCACGAGCTTCTTGCCCTTCGCGTACGTGCGCAGGTTGATCTCCTTGCCGTCGTTCAGGCGCTTATAAGTCCAGTCCTTGTAATTAACCGTCTTCTCTTCGATGGGCGCATATTCATGCGGAGCCTGCGCACGCGCGGCGGCGGGCGCCAGCGCGAGTGCGAGAAGAGCCAGAATGAAAAGTTTACGCATAAGGTTCGGTACTCCTGAAAAAAAATTCTTCGCTGTTAGTTGATGAGGGGAGCTTCTTCAGACCAGGTTTGATGCACGAAGCGTATCTGCGCGGTCGGGGCCATCTCGTCGAGCAACGGCTTGACGACCGATTCAAACGCCGCGCGGTCGCGCGCGCCGACGATCTTCTCACGAATGTTGCCTTCGCGGTCGATGATGTAGGTGGTCGGCAGGCTCGGGATGCCGCCGAACATGTCCTGTACGGCCTCGCCGCCCGTGAGCACTGTGTAGTCCTGTTTGATGTCGTTCTGAAAATCCTTGACGCCCTGCGTCGTGTCGTCCCAGGCCGCGCCGACGATGGTCAGTCCCTTGTCGCCCAGCTCGCGCTGCATGACGTTCAATTCCGGAATCTCTTCACGACACGGAATGCACCACGTCGCCCAGAAGTTGAGGACGACGACATGCCCGCGCAGGCTGCTCAGACGAAACGGCTGGCCGTCGAGCGTCTTCAGCTCGATGTTCGGCGCAGGCGTCAGATTGGCTTTGTTGACGCCTTCCTTAGGCGGCGCATTGCTCGTCGGCGGCGCACTTTTTTTGGTCAACTCATCGACCTTCTTCTCCATGTTCGGGATGATGCCCGCGAGCGCCGTGCTGTTGAGCTTGGTCGTCAGGCCGAGCGCGACGACCGTGCCGATGATGATTAGAATCACGCCGGAGACCACTTCGACCTTGTGCAGGTGCTTGCGGAACTTTGCGTAGAAGCCGAGGAACTGATTGATGCCGAGCCCCGTCAGGAGAAACGGCACGGCCAGGCCCGCCGAGTAAAACGACGAGAGCAGGAGTCCGCTCCGCCAGCCGCCGCTCGTCGCCGCGAGACCGATGATGCCGCCCAGGATGGGGCCGATACACGGCGTCCACCCGGCCGCGAACGCCATCCCGAGGGTGAACGAGCCGAGCACGCCGCGCGGCTTCTGCTGCGAGAAAAATCGCGTGTCCTTGTAGAGCGCGCCGATCTTCAAAAGCCCCATCAGCTGGAACCCGAAGCCGACGATCACCGCGCCGCCGATGACACGCACCCAGACGTTGTTGAGAATCGACGCGCCGACCAGCCCGGCCGCCGCGCCGAGCGAGAGAAAGATCATCGAGAGTCCGATATTGAAGGCAATCGAATTGACGATGACCGCACGCCGCGCGGCAGACTTCGATTCGCCCTCGCCCTTGAGGCGATCAATGCTGACGCCCGAGATCAGAGAGACGTAGCCGGGGACGAGCGGCAGCACGCACGGCGACAGAAACGACGCGAGCCCCGCCAGAAAAGCAATCGTGATGGTGATATTCGAGCCTTGCATAACTTTAATATTGGATGGCTTTGAAACAGCAGCAGGCAAACCGTGCCTTCGCGGAAAATTGCGTCCGCTAGTATAGCAGAGGACGCTTGATAAAGCTCAGGCGTCCGGTGCTTTAGTAGGGTCCCAAATTCAATTCTCTGCGTCATCTCTGCGCGAACTCTGCGCCTGCGGCGGTGAAGCTGACGTACAGAGCACTCACCGCAGAGACGCAGAGCAGTCGCAGAGATGACGCAGAGAAAGCCAAATCAGGACACTACCGGTGCTTTCTCTCAAACGCTGCGTGGCCTCTTCCTGAGCCAGAGCGTGAGATTCAGATAGATGCCGGACAGGGCTGAGAGACATGCCAGAGCCGAGAGCAGGATAAGGAGATAGACCTGCCAGCTGCCCGCGAAGAAGTAGAAGTGCGCTTGCCGGAAATATCTCGTCAGGGCTCCGGGCGGAGGCGTCCTGATGACCGCTCCCGTCTCGGCGTCGATGAGCAGCGAATCCGCGCCCATCCCGCCGACGGCCTGATAGACCGGGCGGCCTTCGCGCGTGAGCAGCGTGAGCGCGGTCGTCGGCAACTGCCGTCCCGCAAACTCG
>JAFBAJ010000174.1 GCA_019247865.1 Acidobacteriota bacterium | reverse complement strand
CGAAGATTTAGCGGGCGAGGATGTACGCAGACATTTAATGAATACGCCGTCAGATAATTTGAGCAAAGGGCAGGCTGAATAGCCGTCCACCCGAAAGGAGGCGTCGAACGAGGTGCCGCGACCAAAGAGCAACAGAGAGACAGAAGGGATTCGCCGCATGGTTCATCTACACCTGCGTCGTCGTGCGCTCGTCGCGCCGCCCCTCGCCGCCGAGACGCATCTGGATGAAGACGCTCTCTCGGCCTTCACCGAAGGCCGCCTCAGCGAAACCGAATCCGCGCCCGTCGTCCGTCATCTGGTCGCCTGCTCGTTCTGTCGCCACATCACGGCGCAGCTCGTGCGGCTCGATTCCGAAGTCGGAGAGACGCAGGCCCCCGCGCAGACGCCCGCGCAGGAAGAGCCGGGGCGCATCCGCCGCCTGCTCGACGGCCTGGCCGAACGCGTCTTCACCTCGTCCGACGATGAAGCGGTCTTCGCCTATCACGCGCCCGCGGAAGATTTCGAGAAGGAAGAAGACACAGAGAGCAGCGAGGACAAGGAACCTAAAGCAGATTAGCCACAGAGACACAGAGACACAGAGGATATAAATCATTTCTTTTCCTCTGTGTCTCTGTGTCTCTGTGGCTAATTTTTTCTTACATCAGCGCCACGCTCGTCGTAATGAGCGGCACGAGGAAGGCCGAGAGCGAGTGCACGCTGGCTTTCTGTGCGGGCGTGAAGCGGATACGGCGGATGCGGCGACGGTCAATGCGCTCGACCGTGAAGAGCGCGCCCTCGTATTCGATGGCTTCGCCGGACATGAGCAGCCGCCCGGCCTGCGCGAGCAGGAACCCGGCGAGCGTCGTGTAGCCTGCCTCCTCCGGCAGCTTGAGATCGAACCGGCGATTCGCATCACGCACGGCCAGCATTCCGTCCAGCAGATACGTGCCACGCTCTTCGATGATCTGCGCGCGCACCTCATCATCATACTCGTCGTTGATCTCGCCGACGATCTCTTCCAGCAAATCTTCCAGCGTGACGATGCCCTCGATGCCGCCGTGCTCGTCCACGACGAAGGCGAAGTGCGACTGCGCGCCACGCATCTTCGCCAGCACCGGGCCGAGCCGCGCGGTCGCGGGGACGAACATCGGCGGACGGAGGAGCTTTATTAGCTCGAACTTTTTCTCGTCGGCGCGCAGGTACGGGACCAGGTCTTTGATGAAGAGCACGCCCACGATGTCGTCCAGGCGCTCACGATACACAGGCAGGCGCGAAAAGCCCGTCTCGTTGAAAAGCTTTTCCGCCTCTTCGAGGCTCGCCTGGACGGGCAGCGCGACGACCTGCATGCGCGGCACCATCGCTTCGCGGACTTCCGCGTCCGTGAAATCGAAGACGCGGTTGATTAATTTCTGCTGCTCCGAAGCGAGGTGGCCGCTCCGGGTCGAAGCGTCTACCAACTGGCGCAGCTCATCCGCGGTATAGATCGAGCCGTGCTCCTTTGAAGGACGCAGGCCGAAGAGGCGCACGGTGCGCGTCCCGGCCCAGTCGAGCAGGCGGATCGGCCAGTAGCCGACTTTGTAAAAAAGCTCCATCGGCCACGCGATGAAGAGCGCGACCTTCTCCGCGCGCTCCAGCGCGAGCGTCTTAGGCGCTAGCTCTCCGAGCACGATATGCAGAAACGTGATGACGCCGAACGCGACCGTGAAAGAGATGATCTCCAACTGAGTCTCCGACACGACGCCGTGCAGCGGAGCTTCCAGGAGGTGCGCAATCGCAGGCTCGCCGATCCAGCCGAGCCCCAGCGAAGCGAGCGTGATGCCGAGCTGCGTCGCGGAGATATACGCGTTGAGATTGTCCACCAGTCCCAGCAGACGCTGCGCGCGCGCATTCCCGGCCGCCGCCAGCGTCGCAATGCGCGAACGTCGCACGCCCACCAGGGCGAACTCCGAGGCCACAAAGAACCCGTTCGCCAGCACCAGCAAAATGACCAGAAAAATATTAATAGCGGTCAGCATAGCTATAGCTTAACGGCTAAACGCGGCGCGCACAACTTCACATCAGGCTGTTTGACGCTCGTGCACGAGACGGCAAAATTCCACCACGCGGTTCTCCGCCCAGAAGCGGTCTTCGCCCTCCGCGCTTTCAGATTCGCCTGCGACAAAGCCCAGATGGCCGCCGTGCTCTGGCGCGAGGAGGAGGACCGCGTTGTTCCCGGCGATGGACGGATGTTGCAGGGACTCGAAGGGGATAAAGGGGTCGTCCTGCGCGTGTATGATGAGCGTCGGGACGCGTATGTTTTGAATCAGGAGCTGCGAGCTGGCGCGCGTGTAGTACTCGTCGGCATCTCTGTATCCGGCGTCCGCCGCCGTGAAGCGATTGTCGAAATCGCGTATCGTCCGCACCTCGTGCAGCCTCGACGTGTCGTAGAGCTCCGGAAAGAGCTGGCGCTTGCGGCGCATCCGCCGGCGCATGCTGCGAATGAAGCTGTTGAGGTAGAGGCGATTGTCTTTGCGTTCGATGGCGGCGGCGCACGCGTGCAGGTCGACCGAAGCCGAGACGGCGCAGACGCCTTTGACCTTTCCGACGAGCTGCGCGCCCTGCTCGCCCGCGAGCTTCAGGACCAGATTGCCGCTCATCGAAAAGCCGACGACGAAAATATCCGAGAGGCCGTCGCGCTCACGCAGCTCATTGACGACGGCGAGCAGGTCGTCGCTCATGCCGCTGTTGTAGAGCGTCGGCGTGAGGTGTTCCGTGTTGCCGCAGTTGCGCAGGTTGAGACGGATGGTGTTGAAATTTTTCCGGATGGCCTTGGCCGCAGTGCTGAGCATGTAGCGCGCATCGCTCGAACCTTCGAGGCCGTGCGCGGCGATGAGCGTCGGATGCTCGCGGCGCGACGGCAGCCAGTGGCAATGCGCCAGAATTTTGGTGCGCGGCGCGACTTCAAAGAAACGCACTTCGTCGTTTCTGAGACTGCGCAGGCGGAAACGGCGCGGCCAGGCGTAGCCCGCGAGCGTCTGCTTGTGGCCGCCGACGAAGAGCGGATGCGGCCGGAAGGGTTTCGCTTCGAGCGTGCGCGCGATCTCTCGCAGCAGAGTGCCGTTGCTGCTCTCGACACTTACCATTTTAGACCAGCCGGGTCGGCTCGCTCGGCGGCGGGTCGCCCACGGGCTGTGGCGTGTCCGGTTCGCGCACGGGCGCGGCGGGCGTGGGCTCTGTGTCGGGCGGCAGCGGCAGCGGTTCCGGCTGCGCAGGGTCCGGCTCCAGCGGGTCGTGCGGCGCGACGGGCGGCAATTCCGGCTCGCCCGGCTGCGGCGTCGGATCGCCGGGCTGCTGCTCCGGAGGCGGATTCGTGTTCGGGTTGCGACTCAAATTATGCTCCTCCTGGTCCTGTCAAAAGTGTTGCCAACATTCTACATGATATTCCGGATATTTATTTTCTCATCCCCGCAGAAAAACATTTAGTCATTTTCTTCAACCGGACTGTCACAAAACAGATGTCGGCGGCGTTTATATAAGTAGAATGTTGCTTGTCGAGCGACGGACGGGCGGATTGAAAATTTCAGGCCGATTTAACAGCGGCCGAAAGTTTTATGAAACCTCGCCACGCTGCGAGCGTAAATGGAAGGGATGCGACGCGAGCTGTTCTTGATAAGCTGGCGCAACGCAATTCTGTAAATTTCATCTGTTAATTCTGGATTCTTAAGGAGTATCTCTCATGAAGAAGACTTTCACTCGTATCGCTCTCGTTTTCATGTTGTGCGCGATGACCGGCCTCGTGGCCTTTGCGAAAGAGAAGAGCCGCGTCGTCAGCTTCGGTTCGGATTTCGTCGTCGGCGGCACGCAGGTCAAGGCCGGGACCTACCGCGTCAGCTTTGACAGCCAGACCAACCAGCTCTCCATTCTCGACCGTAAAACCAAGTCCGTCATCGCCAAAGCGACCGCGCGTCTTGAAAAGCGCGACGGCAGCAGCAATGCCATCGACATGCGCTGGGCCTCGAAGGACAACGCGCAGGTCCTGATCGGAATTTCTTTCCCGGGCGACAGCGAGAACATCGTCGTCAACGAG
This sequence comes from Acidobacteriota bacterium, assembly GCA_019247865.1. Taxonomy (GTDB): domain Bacteria; phylum Acidobacteriota; class Blastocatellia; order Pyrinomonadales; family Pyrinomonadaceae; genus JACMLC01. The sequence continues at coordinate 5,929 of JAFBAJ010000174.1, read as the reverse complement.
ACCGGAACTCAAGTTGCGACCGCGCAGTAATTACTCTCTCCTCCTCCTAAAATGAAGATGCAGCCCGATACAAATCATGCAAACACGGGCTGCATCTTCTCTTTTTAAGTTACCCATCAGTCCTCTTCACGCTCAATCGCATAGACCAGTTCCGGCAGACCGTGCTCGTCAACTCTGCGCGTGAGAAATTTCAGGCCGAGCTTCTCCACGATTCTGATCGAACTTAAATTGTCCGGGTCAATCGTCGCCAGAATGCGCGGCAGTCTGTGCTCGTTGAGTCCGTAAGCGATCATCGCGCGCGCCGCTTCGCTCGCAAGGCCGCGCCCCCAAAACTCTCTCTTCAGCGCGTAGATGATCTCCGCCTCGTCGCTCCCCGGCGCGTACACCAACCCGCAATAGCCGATCAGGCGACCGTCCGACTTTTCCGTCACAGCCATGCAGCCGAACCCGCGCCGCGCGTAATTGTCCAGAGACCTTTCGATCCACAACTGCACCTGCTCTCTACCGAGAGGCCGGCCGTCGCCGACATAACGCATCAGCTCCGCGTCACAGCAGAGAGCCGACAGCTCATCCAGATCGGACGCGCGCAGGCGTCTGATGACGAGCCTTTCCGTTTCCAGCACGTTCATCGTCAGGCTGCGACCAGACGCGCGCCGAGCGTGCGGCGGACGAGGGCGTTGAATCTTTCAGGGTCTTCTTCGGGCGGCGTCAGGCGGCAGCGGTCGAAGAGTTCCAGCCCGGCGCGCGGGTTCAGGCGCAGGAGCTCCGCCGCCTGCTCGATCGGATTGGCCGTGTCCTGTTTGCCCCAGACGAGCGTGACGGGCTGCTCAAGGCGCGCGAAGGCTTCGCGGATGTCCGTGTTGAGATAGCCGGAGAGAAAGGCCGCGATGGCGTACTGCGCTCCCGGCAGGTGGCTCGTCGCGTAGTGATGCGCGACGAGGCGGTCGGTCACGCGCCGCCGATCATAAAAGAGCTGCTCGCGCGCATAGTCGCGGATGCTGCGCTCGCTGGCGACGACGTTATAAAAAGAGGTGCCCAGCACGGGCGAGTTCATGAGGCCGTAAAAGGCCGCGCCGGTCATCCCCGGACGCGCGCGCAGGTTGTCCGCGCCCGTCGGCGAAACGAGCAACAGGGATTTGACCAGCTCCGGATATTCATCCGCGACGCGCACAGCGTAGGCCGCGCCGAGCGAGGCCGCGACGAGATGCGCGGGCGCGCCTGAGACTTCGCGTATGAAGTCCGCGATGAGCGCGACGTAGAGGTCTGCCGAGTAAGAGACGTTCGAGGGTTTGTCCGAAAGACCGAAGCCGAGCAGGTCCGGCGCGTAGACGCGAAAGTCCACGGCGAGCGCGTCAAAATTTTTCCGCCACATGAAATTGGAGATGCCCGCGCCGATGCCGTGCACGAAGATCAGGGGCGCGCCGCTGCTTTCGGAGCCCGCAGTCTTGTAGATGAGGTTGCCCTCTCCCCATTCATAAAGGGCCGTCTCGCCGCCGAGCGCGCTGTCGTCCGGCTCGGTCGCGCCGCGCCTGATCGAAGCGTTGACGGCCGCGAGCGCAGCCATCCCGGCCCCGCCCGCCAACATCGCCTTCCAGATCTTGCTGATAGCACCCACGCCCGCGAACCTCTCCTGCGGCCGGAACCGACGCACTTCTCCAGACATCTTAAAGCTTCCCCTTGTTCTTTGACTTCGAGCCCGCATCAATTTTGCAGTTGAAGGCAATATAGCATGTTAGCCACAGAGGGCACAGAGAACTCAGAGAAAGAAATCTCTCTTGCTCTGTGTTCTCTGTGTTCTCTGTGGCTAATTGATTTTTTACTTATCCTCTTTGACAGTCCGCGGATTCGGAGGTGCAGACGACGAAGCGCTCGATCTCGTTCTGCTCGTTGTCGCGGACGGCGATGCCCGCCGCGCCGATGGGGAAGTTGCGGTTCGGATCGACGAGCGTGCCGAGCGGGAGCACGTCTCCGGTCTGGCTGTCTGTGACGGAGACCTTGAACTCGTTGCCGGTGGCTTCGATCATGATGCTGAAGAACTGGTTCGCTTTGAGCGTCGAGGTGAAACCGTCGGCCGGAATCGTCCCGAAGCGTTGGGCCGTGCCGTTCCTGACGATGAAGCCGCGCAGGACGTATGGCTCGTCGGCCTGCGCGCCTGTCACCTGAATAAGATAGTAGTTCTGCGAGTCAACCGCGCGGACGACGTATGAAGCGGCGACGCCGTTGAGCATCTTGACGTTGCTGAAGATGCGAAAGTCTTTGTAGTGCCGCGCGCTTTCGTCTCGCGGCAGAGCGACGCCGCGCCCGCTCGCGGAAAGCTTGCGCGATCCGACGCGCCAGCCAGCCGGTGCATCCCACGCGTCCAGGCTCACCCAGGCGGCGGAGAATGTCTTCGTGCTCGTCAGCTTAGGCAAAGTCACGCTGTAGGTCGTCTGTCCGGGCAGCGTGAAGGTCGCGAGCAGCGTTTGATACCCGACATCCGCCGAGCGCACGTCCACGCCGTACGTTCCCGGCCGCAGGTTCTGGAGCATCGCCCGGCCGTTCTGCAGGGGCGTGACGCGCGTCTCGCCCGTCACGTTGTACTTCATCTCGCCGCTCGCATCTCTGATGCCGGTCACGAGAGCGTATCTGACTTCGCCCGCCGGGACGTTGGCCGCGATGGTGACATCGTAAGTGATCGGTGTCAGGTTGAGCGAGACGGGAACAGTCTTGTTGGCGACGACGACGACTTCCTTCTCGTCTGGCGTATAGCCATCCATCTCGGCCGCGACGCGATAACGTCCCGGCGCCAGCTTGTTGAAGATGAACTGACCTTCGTTCTGCTCGATCTCGCCTTCCTGCGCCTCGCCGCCCCGGAGCGGTTCGACCAGCAGCGAAGCGCCTGAGACGGCGGCGACGGAAAGCGTCCCGGTGGTCGGCGTCAGGACGACCGTCTTGGTGCGCGTGACCGTACGCACGCCCGTGCTCGCCGCAGTGTTGCGCACTTTCGGACGGCGCGGCGTGGAATTGCGCGTGCCGCCGCTGGAGCCCGCGCCGCCGCTCAGGTCCGTGCGGCCCGCGCCGCCGACCAAATCCTGTGCGGACGTGTCGAAGCTCAGGGCGAGCATTGCGAGAATCAAAATGGCAAGCGCCGCAAAGGAGCGCGAACGTCTCAACATTAATCTATAGTCTCCCCGGAGCAGAGATGGTTCAAGAGAGGAGAGTCAAAAACGCGAGGTACGCATCGCTGCAAAGCTTAGCATACCTCGCGTCCGCGTGTGTAGACAGAGCGCGCGTCAGAACGTGTATTTCACAGCGAACTGGATGCGCCGACCGGGCGTCACCGTGTCGGTCGCCTGCCCGAAGCCCGGCGCTTCCAGGAACCGCACAGGGATGCCGTAGTTCGCTCGATCCGGGAAATTGAAGATGTCCATCCGAAACGTCAGATTCTTATTTTCGGAGATGGCGAACTTCTTGATGAACGACAGATCCAGATTGAGCACATTCCCGGCGCGGAAAGAGTTGCGCGGGATGCTCCCGTCCTGACCGATATTAGCCAGCAGCGAGAAGGTGTTGGCGGTCGTCAGCCGTAACGGCTGGCGGCGGTCGCCCGTCACCTGAATGCCGTTCGTATTGTTCAAACGATCCGTCAGGTTGCCGTCAAGGTTCACGTCGTAAATGCTATTGACCGTGAACGGCTGGCCGGTGTGAAAGAACCCGCTGCTCGCGATCTGCCAGCCGCCGAAGAGCAGACGGAAGCCGTCGCTGCGGTCTTTGAACTGCGGCAGGTCGTAAATGAAGTTATACGAGAGGCGATGCCGCGCATCGAAGTTCGATGGCGCGCGCTCGCCCGCAAACGTCCGGCTGTTCTGCGGCAGAGCCGACGCGCCCGCCAGATCGAACACGTCCGAGACATCGTCCGTCGTCTTTGAAAACGTGTAGGCGAGCTGATACTGCAAACGCGTGTAGCGCCCACGCGCCTGCAGTTGCAGCGAGTCGTAACGCGAAGTCGCATTGGCGCGATAAATGCTGACCGGGCCGACACCGCTCGTCGGCCGTCCGCCGGTGACCAGACCGTTGGGGGCGAGGCTGATTCCCGGAGGAAGCGCGACGCCGATGATGTTCGGCTCGAAAGAGCTGGCGTTGGTCAGCAGCGGCGCGAGAAACGTATTGGGCCCGAGATTCGGCGTCGTCACGCGCAGCAGATTGCGCCCAAGCGTGCCGACGTAAGCAGCCGAGACCACCAGACTCCGGCTCAGTTGCTGCTCAAACGTCACGGAGTACTGATGCGCCATCGGAGTCTCAAGCTTCCGGCTCGGCAGCGTGGTCGAAAATCCGCTGGCCCCGGGGAAGAACCCGTTCGCGCCGAAAAGCTGAATGAACTCGATCTGCTGCTGCAGCGTGAAGATGCTCAGGTCCAGCGTGTTGAGGGTGCCGGGTTGGACGAGGAACAGATCAGGGTCCGAGGGATTCACGATATTGAGCTGCGATAGACCAAACACTCCCGGCAAAAATCCTCCGGCGAAGTTCACTGTAATCGCATTGGGAAAAACATTGCGCGACTGGCTGACCACAGCGCCCAGAATCTGATCGTAGAAGAGCCCGTAACCGGCGCGGATGACGGTCGTCTTATCGGCTCCGAAGATGTTCGGCGAATAGGCAAAGCCGATCCGCGGCGCAAAGTTGTTGCGATCGGAATCGAAGATATTCGAACGCCCATCGATAAACTGACGCAGGTTGGGAATCAGACTCAAAGAGGAGCTGTTGAAAGTGCTCTCGATGCGGTTGCTGGTCTCCTGCGGCGGTGAGTTGTATTCGTAGCGGAGTCCATAAGACAAAGAGAAGTTCCGGCGAATGCGCCACTCATCCTGCACGAAAAAGTTGTACTGATAATAGCGCAGGTTGATGGAGCTGGACGTGCCTGGGAACTGCAACGACTGGAAGATGCCCGAGGGAGCTTCGGCCGCCGCCAGGTCTTGCGGGCGAAGGAATCCGCCCAGCCTGAAATTGGTTCGATTGCCCATCGCATCCACATCGAAGAGAATGCGCGGCGTGCCGTTAAAGGTAAAGAGCGGGCGCGAATTGCGCGGCAGGTCGCTGTTGAGTTCGGTCCGGCGAATATCCGTGCCGAAGGCGAAGCTGTGATTGCCGGCTCGGATCGTTACCGTATCCGCTATTTGATAGGTGTTGTTGACGCGTCGCTGCGGAAAATTGAAGACATCCACGCCGACCGGACTGAAACCGGCGATGTCCACCTGCCCGACCGGCCCCAGTTGATTCTGCACCGTGCCCAAAGTACGAAACGGAATCGGGCCTGCATTCGGCACACCCAAAGCCGGGGGCAGGGCGAAGTTGGAGAGCAGCGGCGCGTTGAGCAGGAACCGCTCCTCCTCTGCATTGTCCAGCCCGAGATTCGACGGCCGCAGAAACTCCGTGTCACGACCTTCATCAAACGACAGGCGCGTCCGCCCGTACGAAGCACGCAGTTGATTGAAGATCGGACGGGTTGAATTCGGGCCGCTCAGCTCGCTGTTCAAAAAGGTAGAGAAGTTCTGCGTCCGCACGCGCGCGCGGAGCCTGGAAAAGAGCGCGCCGCCCGTCACCGGAATATCTCGAAAGTCATCCGTGAAATTATAGCGCGCGGTAAAGGCTTGAGTCCGATCCATGAATTTCCCGTTCGCATCGAACTTGCCGGAGACGATCTTTCCCTGAGCGCTGGCCGGCAGCGTCTGTGTAAAGGTATTGGCTCCATAAACCCCGTTCGGATTGTTGGGAAACGGGAAGAGGCTGAAAATCGCGTCCCCTCCGATTGAGGTGGGGAAGAAAGCATTCGGAGAGCCAATCGGGAAACCGCCCATGCCGAGGGGCGTGGTGTCGGCAAAAGGCGTGAAGGTCAGTCCCGTCGCTCCAGAATTAAAGAGCCCGCGCTGCGGAATCGTGGGAACGGCAAAAT
>JAFBAJ010000825.1 GCA_019247865.1 Acidobacteriota bacterium | reverse complement strand
AGAGCATGCCCTCTTCGCCCGCTTTGCGAATCACGGCTTCGAGCGCCTTGGACTTCTGCGTCGAGCCCCAGCTCGCGCTGATGATGCGCACGTTGACTCCGGCCTGCTTGCGATTGATGACGTAGTTGATCGCTTCAATCGCATCCTTGGTCGTGCCGGAGCCGGTGCGCGAGATGAATTTGAGCGGCATGATCTGGACGTGCCAGTTGATGCCCGCGACGCCGAGGCCGTTGTCGCCCTCCGCGCCGATGATGCCCGCGCAGTGCGTGCCGTGCCCGTTATCATCCATCGGATCGCCGCTGTCGAGCGTCGCATCGTAGCCGTACTGGTCGTCGACCGTGCCGATCTCCGCGTCGTAATACTCGTCCACGTTATCCGGCCGGCGCCACATGTTCTCCGCGAGGTCCCGATGCGTGTAATCAACGCCGCTGTCGAGGACGGCGACGACGACATCCCTGCTGCCCGTCGTCTTGCCCCAGGCGGTCAGCGCGTTGATGTCCGCTTTGGCTTTGCCGCCGCGCTGTCCGCTGTTCTCCAGCGACCATTGCTCGCCAAACATGGGATCGCTCGGCGTGCCTGCCGTTGAGAGAGGCGACTCGCTCGCTTCGTCCAGCGCGTTGCCGTATTGATCGCCGTTGCTGTATTTCCCGGCCTCTCGCGGCTCAAGGTTGATTTCAAGATTGGGCTCGGCGTACTCGACCACGTCGCTCATCTTGCTGTATTGGTCGGCGACCGCCTGCGCGGGAGCGTTGTCGAGGTCGTCGATTGCGACGAGGCCGCGCACGCTTTCGATCTGGTCTTCGACATGATCGTTGAGCTGCGCCGTGATCTCGCTGATTCGGGCCTCGCTCGTGCCGGGGCGGAAACGCACGAGCACTTCCGGCCCGTGCGGCTCGGCGGCGAACAGCTCGCGCCGGGTGTCAAGCGCCTCCGTCTCATTACTGTTCTCGCGCGGCGTGGCGTCGCGCTGTCGCTCCCAGCGCCGGAGCTGGCCGGCGAAGGCCGCGACCAGAACAATCGTCAAAGCCAGAGCCAGATGTCCGAGAAAATTATGCCGGTTCATCGCGTTACCTCACTTCTTAAATACGATAGTTCGACCCCTTGAAGTTGTAGAGCCTGAGTTCGTCTGCCGAGGCGCGATACTCGTGGCTGCCGTGGCCGGAAGCGCTGAGGCGTATGCGCCAGCCGGAGGTCAGCATCTGCCCGCTCATCTCGTCTTCGACGGCTGCGCCGAGAGCCATGTCCGGGAAATCCGCGCGCTCGACCGACTGCTCCTGAATCTCGTTCTCCGCGACGCCGAGGCGCTTCGCCAGATCTCGCCGCGCGCGACTCACCGCCTCTTCTTTGCTCAAAGCCATGTTTGCTTCAATCCTCTTTTCATCAGAGCCGTGCGGCCCGCGCCGGGCTGTCCTGTTACGGCTTCTCTTGAGTCCAGATTATGAGGCCGATTGGAATTTCAGACAAGCCCCATTGAGCAGTCATCGCAAGTCGCCGCAGAGATGCTGGAGGAGCGCAGTGATGGCGATGGCCGCCGTCTCCGCGCGCAGGATGCGCCCGCCGAGCGTGACGATGCTCCATCCGGCCTCGCGCGCACGCGCCAGCTCCTCCTCCTCCCAACCGCCTTCCGGCCCGACGAGCGCGCAGACTGACTGCGGCCTACGCGTCTCAGCCAGCGTTTCAAGCAGCCCGCGCCCCAGACGCTCTGCGAAGAGCAGCCGCGCCTGAAAGCTTTCGCGCGTCGTGCTTTCCAGCAGAGCCGTGAAAGAGATCGGCGCATCCACTGCGGGCAAGCGCGCGCGCCCCGATTGCTTACAGGCTTCGAGCGCGAGCCGCTGCCAGCGTGCCACGCGCCGCGCCGCGTCACTCTCATCACGCAGACGTACGTCGGCGCGCGCGGTTGCGACGGGCATGATGCGCTTGACGCCCAGCTCCGTCGCTTTCTGCACGACGAGGTCGAACTTTTCGCCCTTGAGGAGCGCGACGGCGAGCGTCAGCTCCAGCGCCGATTCGGGACTGGCCGGTTCTGCCTCCGCTCTGACTTCAAGCGTCGCCTCGCCGTTGCCGCGCCCGGGCTCCAACACCACGCACAGGAATTCGCGCCCCGCGCCGTCAAAGACGAAGACCTCATCGCCCGCTCGTAAACGCAGCACCTCTCTCAAGTGGCGCGCTTCATTTGAATCAAGCGTCACGCGGCCTGCGTCGAATGCTGTGGCCGGGGCATAGAATCTTCTGCGAGTCATACGAAGAAATTTCACGCAAAGGCGCAAAGACGCAAAGGAAGAGTTCAATCGCTTTCTTTGCGTCTTTGCGCCTTTGCGTGAAATATTTTTAAACGATTATTGCCACCCACTCGCCGTCCGTCTCCATCTCGAAATCATTGATGCCGAGTTCGGTCAGCCGGGCTGTTATCATCGAGACCTGCTCCTGCAGGATCCCAGACAGGACGAGCCGCCCGCAGGTCGCGTCGAGCAGTCGCGGCAGGAGCGGCAGGATGACATCCGCCGTCAGATTCGCGCAGACCAGATTGGCCGAACACGTCCCAGTCTCGTCCACCGTCCCGACGCTGAAATTTATCCCTTCGACCTGATTGAGCCGCGCGTTCTCGCGTGCGATCTCGACGGCCTCTGCGTCCGTGTCGCAGGCTGCGATGCGTGCGTCGGGCGCGAGCCGTGCGGCGGCGATGGCGAGGATGCCCGTCCCCGTGCCGACATCCAGAAAGCTTTCGCGGTCGAAATATTTTTCGATGGCCGCGAGGCAGAGGCGCGTCGTCTCGTGCGTGCCCGTCCCGAAGGCCATGCCCGGCTCGATGCGTATGACGATGCGGTCCGGAGCTTCCGCGACCTCGCTCCACGGCGGCGCGATGACGAAGCGGCGGCCGACC
>JAFBAJ010000784.1 GCA_019247865.1 Acidobacteriota bacterium | reverse complement strand
TCTTAATCAGCGATGAAGGAGCCAATCAGTTCCGACAAGGTAAATCCAGAGGCGCGGCGGAGGTCGCCCTCCGGGCCGCTCTCCGTCGGCGAGCGCGGCACGGGCCGTCTGCCGACTCCGCCTTCGTTGCTCGAAGAGGTCAACGCGCGCAAGAAGAGCGCGGCCGGTTCGGTCGTGGCTCCGCGACAGCTCTCGCCGTCAGAGTTCAACACCGCGATGATCCATTTCTATCGCGGCGAAGTGCAGCGCTCGAACACCTGGCGCAACCGCCTGGACACGACGACCAACTGGGCGGTGCTGACCGCCGGCGCGACGCTCTCCTTCGTCTTCAGCTCGCCCAACAATCCGCATTTCGTGATCCCGATCAACTCGCTGCTGGTCGCCATCTTTCTCCTGATGGAGGCGCGGCGCTATCGCTATTACGAGATCTGGTCGAGCCGCGTGCGCGTGCTCGAAACGGGCTATTTCGCGCAGATGCTCGCGCCGGACGGCGTCGAGCAGGACAAGGGATGGGCCGAGCACCTGGCGAACGATCTCATCACGCCGCACTTTACGATCAGCGAATGGGAGGCCATCGGGCGCAGGCTGCGGCGCAACTATCTCTGGATCTTCGTGCTGCTCGCTTTGAGCTGGACGCTAAAGGTCTATCTGCATCCGCTCCCGGCACGCACCTTTGAATCTTTTCTGGACCGCGCGACGGTGGGAGTCGTCCCCGGCTCCGTCGTCTTCGGCTGCGGCATCATTTTCAACCTGGCGGTCTTCATCTTCGCCATCGGCACTGTGCGACTGCGCGAGGCGACGGGCGAGGTGCTGCCGCGCCACGAATTTTCGATGCGCCCGTTGCAGCGCATGACGGACTGGACGCGAGCGGCGACGAAGATGTCGCGCCGCTCGACGCAGCGCCGCGCCAAGCAGGCGCGCCACCGCGTCCGCACCACCGGCAGCAGCGGCACGGCGACGGGCGAGTTCCGCCGCCTCGACATCACCGAAACGCCCGACCGAAAATCCACTGCGGAGGAGAAGATCATTCGATAGTGGTCAGTGGTCGGTGGCCGGTGGTCAGTAAAACTGCTCTCATCTGACCACTGACCGCCGACCACTGACCACTATATTTATGCTTTCATTAAACGGACAACAGCTCAAGCTGGAAGAGATCGCGTCGGTGGCGCGCGGGGAGATGCCTGTGTCGCTCAGCGATGAAGCGCGCGCGCGCGTCGCCGAGTCGCGGGGGCTGATCGAAGAGATCATTTCGTCCGGCCGGATCGTGTACGGCGTCAACACTGGCTTTGGCAAGCTGTCGGACGTGCACATTCCGCCGTCCGAGCTGCGCGAGTTGCAACTGAATCTGGTGCGGAGCCACGCGTGCGGCGTCGGGCGCGCGCTCTCGGAAGCTGAGACGCGCGCGATGCTGCTCCTCAGAGCCAACGTGCTCGCGCGCGGCCAGAGCGGAGCGCGGCCGCTCATCATTGACACGTTACTGCTCATGCTCGAACGCGGCGTGCATCCGCTGATCCCGGAAAAAGGCTCGGTCGGCGCGAGCGGCGATCTCGCGCCGCTGGCTCATCTCTCGCTGACGGTCATCGGCGAAGGCGAATCTCTGTATCAGGGCGAGAGAATGGCGAGCGCCGAAGCCATGCGGCGCGCGGGGATCGAGCCCGTCGAGCTCGAAGCCAAAGAGGGGCTCGCGCTCCTCAACGGCACGCAGGCGATGTGCGCGGTTGGCTCGCTCGCGCTGCATCGCGCGGAGATCCTGGCGCGCTCGGCGGATGTCGCGGGCGCGATGACGCTCGAAGCACTGCGCGGGACGCCCGTCGCTTTCGACGCGCGCATCCACGCCGCACGCCCGCACGCGGGACAGATGGACGCGGCGCAGCACCTGCTCTCGCTGCTGGCTGAAAGCGAGATCCGCGAGTCGCACGTGGAGAACGACCCGCGCGTGCAGGACGCTTACTCGCTGCGCTGCATGCCGCAGGTGCACGGCGCTGTGCGCGGCGCGCTCCGCCACGCGCGCGAGATCGTGGAGATCGAATCGGGCTCTGCGACCGACAACCCGCTCGTCTTCACAGACGGCTCGGACGTGCTCTCGGGCGGAAACTTTCACGGCGCGCCGGTCGCGCTCGCGCTCGATTACGCGGCCATCGCCGTGACGGACCTTATGAGCATCAGCGAGCGGCGCATTGATCGTCTCGTCAATCCGGACAGCAACGAAGGCTTGCCGCCGTTCCTGACCTCGCACGCGGGCACGGC
>JAFBAJ010000727.1 GCA_019247865.1 Acidobacteriota bacterium | reverse complement strand
GCGGACCGCCAATATGACGAAGTAGTCGACGGCTATTTCGCCCGCCATCGCGTTCGCCCCGGCATCACCGGTTGGGCGCAGATCAACGGCTGGCGCGGCGAGACCGACAGCGAGGTCAAGATCCAGCGCCGCGTCGAGCACGACCTTTATTACATCGAAAACTGGTCGGTGCTGTTCGACCTCTACATCCTGGCGATGACGCCGCTCGCGCTCGCCAAGACGGAGAATGCGTACTGATCAGTAATCAGTGATCAGACCCGGGAGGGCCGAGATTCTGGTCACTGATCACTGATTACTGATCACTGTCATAGGTGTTGAGTTGCGTAGCGTAAGCGTAACCGCGGACGGCCTCGCGCCGGCCGGCTCCGCAAGCATTTCCGTCGAGCGGCTGCGCAGCAGCCTGCTGTGGCTCACCGGCCTTTCCGGCGCCTTCGTGTTCATCGAGCCGAGCCCGTACGAATTCGCCTCGCTCCTTGCCATCGTCGTGTTCGCGGCCACCGGGCTTTCGCTGCGCGCCGGCATCATGCCGCTCGCCTTCATGCTCGTGCTCTACAACGTCGGTTTCTCGATCGCGGTCATCCCGGTGCTTGACGCGCCCAAGACCGTCACTTGGGTGCTCACCTCATGGTATCTCGCGACGACCGCCGTTTTCTTTGCCGCACTGATCGCGCAGGAACCGGACGCGCTGGCGCCGCTCGTGCGCGGCACAATGGTGGCCGCCGCGGTCGCGGCGCTCGCCGCGATCGTCGGCTATATGCAAATCGTGCCGGCGCTCTCCGACCTGTTCCTGCGCTACGGACGCGCGCGTGGCACCTTCAACGATCCGAACGTCCTCGGCGCCTTCCTGATCTTTCCCATGCTGGTCGCCATGGGGCGCATTTTCGCCGGCCGGCGCGGCACGCTTGGCGCCTGCGTGTTGCTGATGGTTTTCTCCGCCGCACTGCTGCTGAGCTTCTCGCGCGGCGCCTGGGGCCAAGTGGCCTTCGCCACGCTTACGCTGATGGCGCTTTCCTTCCTCACCAGCCGGTCGGGCAACGAGCGCGCGCGCATCCTCCTCTTCGCGGCGGTTGGGGCGACGGCGCTTGCCGGGCTTGTCGTGCTGCTTCTCTCCTTCGACAGCGTCGCCTCGCTGTTCGCCGAGCGCTTTACGCTCGAGCAAGGCTACGACGTCGGACAGTTCGGCCGGTTCGGGCGCCACGTGCTGGGCGCGCTGCTCTCGCTCGATACGCCCCTCGGTCTCGGCCCGCTGCAGTTCCACACCCTGTTCGTCGAGGATCCGCACAATGCCTTCCTCAACGCGTTCATGTCGGGCGGCTGGCTCTCGGGCCTGACCTACGCGACGCTGATGCTGATGACGCTCGCGCTCGGCCTGCACTACGCCTTCGTGGCGACGCCGTGGCAGGCCACGTACCTCGCGATTTATTGCACGTTCGTGGGCATTTTTGCCGAAAGCCTGATTATCGACAGCGAACACTGGCGACACCTTTACCTGATCGTCGGCGCGCTCTGGGGGTTGATGCTGGCCTCGCGCCGCTACGTCGAGACGCCGCGCCGGAGGCTCTCGGTCGAGCCCCCCGCCCTTGCGCCGCACCGGCGGCCGGCGCTATCTACGGAAGCGTCGGAGCGTAGCGCAGCCCGGTTAGCGCACTAGTCTGGGGGACTAGGGGTCGCGAGTTCAAATCTCGCCGCTCCGACCAGTTTTTCGAAAAGCGACCGCGCGTCATTCTGGCAAACACTGGAACCTTCGGCCGCCCAGCCGTGACCGGATGAACTTTTGCTTGTCAACAGCCATTCTTTGATGTACCACAAGATGGCCATATTTTCGATTATGGGCGGATTTGCGTGGAGGGGCCGAGATGGGCGGGCCCGATTTTTTGACGATTTCGATCGAGCCAAAGAAAGCCGGCTCCGCCTATACCATTGCGGCGAAGCACAGCGGCGAAGCGGCGTCAATCCAAACCGATCCGCTGCCCCCTGAACTGCGCGTCAACTTAGCCCACCTACAAGATGCTATTTTGAACAGCCCGGGCGCTCGTGGAGCCGAGTCTGCGGTTACCACCCCACATAGGCCCTTGGTCGCTGTCGCAGAGCCTCAGCAACAGCTGCGGGACGCGCTTTCGGGTTTTTCGTTCCGCGCCGATGAAAGAATGGTGGAGGAGATTGGCTCGAAGTTATTCGACTTCATATTTCATGACGAGGTTCTCGAACTTTATAAGAAGGCTTACCACTCGGCGAAGGCTGGCCAGAGACCCCTGTTTATCAAGCTTTCCGTCGCTCCGGACCTCGCTTACGCGCCGTGGGAGGCCTTTTGGGATAAAGACAACCGTTTTTATCTGTCGGCCAATCAATACACTCCGTTTTCAAGAGGTCCTGCCAACGAAACGGACGACTTCGCCACAACGGCTCGACCCATCCGCATCCTCGGCATGGCCGCCCGCGTGAAGATTTTGAGCGGAATCGCTCTCCCGGCGATTGACGTCGACGCGGAGCAGGTAAAAATCAAAAAAGCGCTCGATGGTCTCGATCAGGACAAAGTGAAGGTAAGCTGGATTCCATCGGCAAAAGCCCGTGATCTCATTCGGGCCGTCGGCAGCGGCGATGACGGGAAAGCATGGGATATTTTCCACTTCATCGGTCACGGCGGCTATGACACGGAACGCCGAATGGGCTACATCGTGGTACAGGAGCCAGGCGGGTCCACCGGAGTTCCACTGTCGAGCCAGAGCCTGACGGAATTTCTCATCAAGCCTGATCGAACGCCCAAGCTGGTGGTGCTCAATTCGTGCAGCGGGGCACAGGCCCCCTCGGCGGCAAAGGCCGAATCTGGAGACCTGTTCTCGAGCACGGCCGCAGACTTGATTCAGGGTGGCATCGCCGCAGTCATTGCCATGCAGTTCAAAATCAGCGACGCGATGGGAATCGCGTTCAGCGACAGCTTTTACACCTTTCTGGCAGACGGTCATTCCGTCCAGTCCGCATTGGCCTACACACGTT
>JAFBAJ010000721.1 GCA_019247865.1 Acidobacteriota bacterium | reverse complement strand
GATTGAATCCACGTAGCCGTCATTGAACTGGAACGCGTTGTAGTCGCCAATCGTGATGATCTTCTCGGTCGGGTCTGCGACCTGACGCGCCTGGATCAGGTTGGCGAGATATTCGGCCTGCGCGCGCCGCTTGGTGCGGACGCGATTGCCGTCCACCGGATCGTCCACCGCGCTCAGCGAGCGGAGGTGGTTGATGATGACGGTGAAGGCGACCGGAGTATTGGTAAACGTCTGCGGCACAGTCACGCGCGCGACGAGCGGCGGACGGTCGTTCAACAGCTCCGCCTGCTGGTTGTTCGGATTGATGTAGGTTGTGTTCAGGCCGTACTGCACGACATCCACGACAGACACGCGCGAAGACTTGACGAGGAAGCCAACGTCAATGCCGCCGACATCGTTGCCTTCCTGCAGGTAGGCGACGTAGTTCGGGTTCGGCTGTCCGGCTGCCATCGCGTCCGTGTTGATCTTGTTGGCGACGGCTTGCAGCGTCGTCAGGTTCTCAAGCTCCGTGACGCCGATGATATCGGGCGTGCGCATAATGTTGCGAATAACGAGCGAGGCTTTGTTCAGGCGATTGGCAAAAGCCGTCGGGGTCAGGACAGGGTCGCTGATTCCCGGCGCGTCAACCGTGTCAAAGAAGCGCTCCATGTTGAACGAGCCGACAGTGAACTCGTTCGAGGTCTGCGGCGGCACGGGGCGCGGCGCGATGTTGGGGCCAACGGTCGGCGGCGTCGCCGCGTCCGGCAGAATCGTGTAAGTGCGGAACGCATAATCGAGCGGCCCGGTCAGGTTGGTGATGAGAACGTTGCTCGTCACGTTGAGCGCGGTCGTGCCCGGCTGCGCGTCGCTGTCCACACGCAGGCGTTCCGGATTGGCGTCAAAGATCGGGACGTTATTGGGCGACGGGACGGGCGTCGGAACGGGGTCGGGCGTCTCGATGCCAGGCTCGCGGAACGGACGCGGAACGCCCGTGATGACGCCGTAGAAGACGCCGTTCGAGGTGACGGTCGCACTCGGCTCCGTGATCGTGCCCTGCGTCGGCGCGACAGTCGTCAGCGAATCGACATGCACGCGCATGCCTTCGTACTTCTCAAGGTTGTTGATGTTGTTGACGAGCGTGTCGGCCGCCGTGATGGTGACGGGCGCGGGCAGCGGGTTGCCCGTCGAGTTCAGCGACACGGTCGGCGTAATCAGCTCCGTCGCGGGCGGGCTGTTCAGGTCAGCCGCAGGGATAAACTCCTGCACCGTCGCGGTGACGGTCACGTCGTTGCCGATGACTGCTGTGGCCGGCGGCGCGGTCGAAGTGAAGACGAAGACGCCTTCCGAAGTGTTCGGGTCGGCGTCGGCCTGTGCGTCCGGCGTCTGCAGGAAGAAGCCGTTGCTTCTGAGTCCCGTCACGATGCCGCGCGTGGTCACGACCTGTCCGGCGAGCGGAGAGGCGTTGCCGTTCCCCTGAATGTCGTGGACGGGGATGATCGTCACATCATCGTTAGTGATCGTGCCCTGCCCCTGCACGTCGCCGGCGGTCGCGCCGGTGATGTTCGAGAGGTTGACGAAGAAGGTCTCGTTCGGCTCGCTCGTAACGTCGCCGTTGACGACGACGGTGACCTGGGTGGAGGTGCTGCCCTCCGCGATCATGCCGGTGCCGTTGACGATGGCCGTGTAGTCGCTGGGGGCCGTCGCCGTGCCGTCGGCCGTGTTGACGGTGAAGGTGACGCCGCCCACGCCGGCCGGCGCGGTCATGCTCACGGTGAATGTGAAGTTCGTCGTCCCGGCGTTGCCCTCGGCCATTGTTACGTCGCCGATGTTCAGGGTCGTCCCGCCGCCGCCGCAGACGTTCGCCGCCGTCGCGCTGTTGCGCGGCGTGGGCGCGCCGGTCGCAAAGTCCACGCCGTTCTGGTCTGTGTCCGTGCAGCCCGCCGCAGCTCGGATGTCGGCGGTGGTGTTGCTCGGCGCGGGCGCTACCGCAGTGCCTTCAAAACAGTTGGCCGTTCCGCCAAAGCCGATGAAGTCAATGATGTTCGCGCCGGTCGGGCACGCGCCCGTGAGCGCGGTCGTGCTGTTGACCAGAGCCACCTTGCCCGCCGTCGCGCTCATGGCGATAGTACCCGTCGCGTCCGGCGTCGGCAGCGGCGTCGTGCCGCCCGCGCCCTGTGCCTCCTGCACCAGATAATACTTGCCCGGCTGAATGGTGACGGAGGTCAGGTTCGTGACCTGCCACGTCGTGCCCGTCGCCGAGGCATACTGCACGCTCCACCCGGTCACATTAACCGGCGTGTTGCCGCGGTTGAAGAGCTCGATAAAGTCGTTGGTATAGGTCGCGCCGGCGTTGCCGCCGCCGCCGTAGATCTGGCTGATGACGATACCGTTGGAGATAGCCTCGGCGGTCGGCATCACCTGCACGGCTTTGGGGAGCACAGCGAGCGTTAGAAGAACTGCGACCGTCAGAAAGGCAAACAGTTGACGGCGCACGGAAATAATCATTCGTCCGCGACGCGGGTGGGTAAACACTTAGATAAAATCCTTTCGTGGCTAATTAGGCTAAGTTGGGGAAGCGTCACACAGTTGCGCTGCCGGACGCTATTGCTAAGAAGGTCAAGCCGACACTTGTACCGGATAATTCAAGACGAGTCAAGCCGCCGCCGACATCGAAAATTGACCAACTCAGATGAGCTTCAGACGCCCTTTCGTTGCACACGCCGCGGCCCATTTTTTCAGCACTCTTTTGTCCGGCCGGGTCTGCGAGTTTAAGACCTGTTTGGGGTATGATGTCGCACGTGCCCGATACAGCCTTCAGCCGTCAGGCAAAGCCCGGCCAGCCCTGTGCTCTCGCGCTCGACATCGGCACTTCGAGCGTGCGTGCCGCGCTCTATGACACCGTGGGAAATCAGATCGAGGAGAGCTACGTCAAGCATGAGCGAGCCGTGCAGACGACCTCCGACGGCGGCGCGCTGCTGGATGCGAATGAGGCTCTGGCGCAGGTCGAGCGCGCGCTCGACGCGGTGCTCGCGCGCTCCCCTTCGTTGACGGCGGAGCAGGTCGAACTGGTCGGCCTCTCCTGCTTCTGGCACAGCCTCGTCGGCATCGCGTCGGACGGCAGCGCGTTGACGCCCTTGCTGACGTGGGCCGACACGCGCGCCGCGCCGCTGGTCGAAGAGCTGCGGCGGCTCTCTGATGAAGGCGAGACGCACCGGCGCACCGGCTGCCGCTTTCACGCGAGCTACTGGCCGGCCAAGCTCCTCTGGCTGCGACGGGAGAGCGCGGACGCTTTCCAACGTGTCGCGCGCTGGATGTCCTTCAGCGATCTTGTGTTCGAGCGCTTTTTCGGCGAGACGGAGACGAGCGTTTCGATGGCCTCCGCGACGGGGCTCTTCGACCAGCACGCGCTGGTGTGGGATGCAGAGCTGCTGCGGCTGCTCGGTCTGGCGGTCGAAAAGCTTCCGCGCATCGCCGCGCCCGGTAAAACTTTTTCGGGTTTGAGAGCAGAGTACGCGCGGCGCTGGCCGCAGCTCGGCGGGGCGCGTTGGAGCGCGGCCATCGGCGACGGCGCGGCGAACAATATCGGAGCCGGATGCGCGACGCGCGAACGTGCGGCGCTGATGATCGGCACTTCCGGCGCGCTGCGTGTGCTGTGGCAGGGCGATGCGCCCGCAACACTTCCGCCGGAGTTGTGGTGTTACAGGGCAGACGACAGGCGCGTCATCACCGGCGGCGCGCTCTCGGACGGCGGCGGACTCTATCAGTGGATGAATGAGTCGCTGCGTCTGATTGAGAACGATGAAGAGCTTGAGCGCGCGCTCGGCACTTTAGAGCCGGATGCGCACGGCCTGACCGTGTTGCCCTTCTGGTCTGGCGAGCGCAGCACCGGCTGGCACGCGTCTGCGCGCGGCGCGATTCTGGGACTCAGCGCGCACACGCAGCCTCTCGAAATCATGCGCGCGGCGATGGAAGCAGTCGCTTATCGCTTCGCTCTCATCCTGCGCGCGCTCGATGCAGTGGCTCCGCAGGCGTTGCTCATCGCGTCCGGCGGCGCACTCCGCGCGTCGCCCGTCTGGACGCAGGTGATGGCGGACGTGTTGGGCCGGCCGCTCACGCTCTCGGCCGCGCGCGAGGCTTCGAGCCGCGGCGCGGTCTTGCTTGCATTGGAGATGGCAGGCAAAATAAAAAGCGTCGCGGACGTGCCCACAGAGCTCGGCCAAACCTTCCGGCCCGATGCGGCGCGTCACGAGCGTTACCGCGTGGGACTTGAACGTCAACAGAAGTTTTACCGTCAGCTTATCACTTTCACTACTAACAGCGAGGACACTGAAACAACATGAGCGCGCCATTGCCGCAGGAAAACAGAGAGACGACGACCGACCTCGATCAGCTTTGCATCAACACGATCCGCACGCTGTCACTCGACGCAGTTCAAAAAGCGGAGTCCGGCCATCCGGGTCTGCCTTTGGGCTGCGCGCCGCTCGCCTATGTGCTGTGGACGCGTTTTCTGCGCCACCATCCAAAGAGCCCTAAGTGGGCCAATCGTGACAGGTTCCTGCTCTCGGCCGGGCACGGCTCGATGCTCATCTATTCGCTGCTACACCTGACGGGCTACGACCTTTCGTTAGATGACATCAAGAACTTTCGCCAGTTCGGCTCCAGGACTCCGGGCCATCCCGAAAACGTTTTGACGCCGGGTGTGGAGATCACGACGGGGCCGCTCGGGCAGGGCTTCGCCAACGGCGTCGGGATGGCGATGGGCGCGGCGCATCTCGC
>JAFBAJ010000675.1 GCA_019247865.1 Acidobacteriota bacterium | reverse complement strand
GACATCCACGCGTGCGCCGCCTCGTGCGCCGAGATCGCAAAGACCAGCACGATGATATAGATAACCAGCGAAGCGATAAGCTCAGAACCCATGACAAATCACCTTACTAACCAACAAGCAGGCCAAAGTAGCATAAGGGATAATCTCACGCAAAGGCGCTGGTGACGCAAAGAAAGCATGCGTGCTTTTCTCTGCGTCTTTGCGCCTGTGCGGGAAACTGTTTTTCAGGGCAACAGCGTGCCCACGATTCCGAGCGGCAGGCTGTACACGGCTTCGTTGGTTGCGACCACCATCTCGCCCGCCGCGCTGAAGGCCAGCCCGACGATGTTCATCCCGGAGACGAAGAGCTCCGCCTCGCCTCCGTCCGGCGTGATACGCACGATGCCCCGCCGTCCGTGCAGAGAGGCAGCGACGTAGAGATGTCCCGTGCGGTCAAAAGCCAGACCCTGCGGCCGTCCCAAACCTTTGTAGAAGACGCTCGGCGTTCCGTGCGAGTCGATCCGCATCACCGCCTCATAGCTGGAGACGGTCGGCCCTGTGACGTACAACGCATCGTCCGGCCCGAAGGCCAGATGATAGGCCGAGACAGAAGGCTCAAGCTGTGCCCAGGACTGCTCTTCACCGATGCCGTTGACGCGATAGATCGTGCCCGTCCGGTCGCCGACGTACATCCGCCCTTCATGATCGAAGGCGAGGCCGGTCGCGACGCCCAGGTTCTGCGCGAAGGCCACAGCCTCCTTAAAGGGCGTAACGCGATAGACCGTGCCGTCCATGCGGCTCGTGACGAACATCTGCCCGGCAGGATCGAAAGCGATGCCCGTCGGATTGGTGATGTCGCCGGAAAACTCCTGCACCTCTCCATCCGCGTCTATCCGCAGGAGCGTCACCGGAAGCTGCTGCCCGCGCGAGCCGGAGCGCGTGACGTAGAGCGAGCCGTCGTCCGGATCGAAAGCCGGGCTGGCGACCGGATGGAGGTCTTCCGCCAGCCTGGTTCCGACAACGAAGCTCTGCGGGGCGCTGTGCGCGCCGTCGCTCTCCAGCACGACCTGGACCTGCCCGCCGAAATTGTTTTCGGGAACGAGCGCGAGGACGCGTCGCGGCGACATCCCGACCAGATGGCCGCGCTCTCCGTCAAACAGACATCCGCAGGCGTCCGGCCGACTCGTATCAAATCCCGCGCACACGACCAGCACCTCGCCGCCCGGTATCGCCGCCGCCGGATCAATACGCTCAATCCGCCCCGCTTCGCTCATCCCTCGCCTCTCCCCAAAAAAAATTGAAACGTCAAAGCTGAAACTTGAAATTCATATTATGCTATAATCCGGGGCAGTCAAGCGCACGGGGTCACGCTCGCAGGATGCGGGCGTCTTTCTGTCTGGCACAAGCATCTCAAGGCTTGACGAAAAATTTCGCCATGCTCAAGCGACCAAGCGAACATGTTTCGCGGAGCAATTCCAAAGCACTTCCCACAGCGTCCGTAGCCTACCGCTCGCTTCAATCTATTTGTAATTTGATGTCAGACAGTCCGTGGCCGGACGCTTGTGCCTGTTTATTGGAGGATTGATTATCAGTAACGTACAGGGGAACACGCAGGGGTTGAAGCCCAATCAGTTGCGGCGCATCGAAAAGCTCTATTCGCGCCGCATCGCGCCGCATCAGATCGTGACGCCGGAGTTTGCACGGCAGTTGAGCGAGCTCTCGCACGAGACGCGTCGGCAGATCGGCGTGCTGATCGACCGCAAGGGCTATGTCGAATACGTCGTGGTCGGAGACGCGCGCCGGATCGAGCTGCCGGATTTGAAGCGCACGCGCGTGGCGGCCGACCGTTTTCGCGGCCTGCGCTGTGTGCACACGCACCTGCGCGGCGAAGAGCTGACGCAGGACGACCTGACAGACCTCGCGCTCTTGAGGCTCGATCTGATGGTCGCGCTCGACGTGGACGAGCGGACGGGCCTGCCCGGCCTCGTCCGCGCGGCGCATCTCCTGCCGACCACAGCCGACGCGCTCGAAACGCATGAACTGACGACGCCGTATGCTTTTCTGGAGCCGGAGATTCCTTCGCAGATAGACGTGGACTTTCTCGCGCTCATCAACTCGCTCGAAGAGGAGATGGCGCGCAACCGTCGCGCCGCGCGCCGTGCGGACGTACGCGACCGCACGATTCTGGTCGGCGTGACGAGC
>JAFBAJ010000651.1 GCA_019247865.1 Acidobacteriota bacterium | reverse complement strand
TCAAGGTCTGCGACCTGGCTCAACGCGATGAAGGAGAGGGCCGCGCGACGCAGATTGATGTCCACGATCTCTGCTGCGGCGCGGCGCGCTCGATCCCAGAACCTCTGCTGCGCGGCCTTGCGCACGATGCCGAGCGCGATGCGGTCTCTGTCCGCGGCGTCGCGCGCGCGACCGAGCTGGTCTGTTTGCGCACGCAGGGGATCGCCCGGACGCTCAGGCGTCAGGCTGTCCAACCTGAGCTGCGCGTTCAGACTCTCGCGCCGTCCGGCCTCGATCTCGTTGGAGAGAGTGCTCATTCGCAGTTGCAGCCGCGAGACGGAACTCTGCGATTCGCGCTCGAAGTGTGGCAGCAGGCGAGCGATGGCGACGTAGAGCGCGACCGCATCGGGCAGCCTGCTCGCGCCTTCTGCGCGCGGCACGAGCGGGCGCAGCAGAATCTGTTCGGCGATGTTATAGAAGCCTCTGCGTATCGTCTCATCGTTGATCGCCGCGCCCTGCTGCACAGTCCGAAACTGCAACGCGCCCTGCCCGTCAACCACGACCAGCAGATGCGGAGAGATGAGCGGAGCGGCGACGAGCAGCACGTCATTGGCATCCGCCAACTGGTCATTTCTGATATTTATCAGGAGGAGCGAATAGAGCGCGCCGCCCGCCGCCGCATCCTGCTCGCACAGGCGCAGGATGAAAGCCAGCAGCTCGCCGCTCGCGCCTTCGCTCACGACCGGCAACATGATCTGCGACGCCTGTGCGGGCTCATTGCGATTGAGCAGCTCAGAGGCCAGAGCGAGCCTGCGTCGTCCGCCTTCGCTCAGCTCGCGCCAGGGAGTGCGGCGCTGTGTCTGCGAAGGGTTCTGCTCCGCGCTCTTTTCGTCCTTCTTCTCGTTCAGCAATTCGTTGAGCAGGACGTCCGCCAGCTTGGTATCTCGCGCCGCGACTTTGGCTAAGACCTCATCGCGCGCCTCCGTCAGGGTCAGCGTCGAAGGCACGCCCGTCTCGCGTTCTTCAGCCTCCTGTTCGGCTTTGTCATAGGCGGTCGCGGCGTCCCACGCGCGGCGAAAGATGGCGCGCGCCGCCGGCGCATCCTGCGGCCAGAGTGCATCTGCGGCGAGCATCTGAAGGCGCGTGCGATAAAAGAGATCTTTGAAGGCTCGCGCCGCATCAGCCGTCTCGACGAGAAGCGCGACGGCCTTCGCACGCCGCATCTTCTCTTTATCGGGAGCGCGTTGCTGAGCAGTAACCTGGGTGAAGAGAAGAAGAAGGATCACGCAAAGGCGCAAAGGCGCAAAGAAAGGCATTGAAGCTTTTCTTTGCGCCTTTGCGCCTTTGCGTGAGATATGACTGCCCATGATCGTTTAATTCCGGTCGAACAGTCCCGGCTTCTCCTGCACGGGCGAGAGGCCGAAGTGTTCGTACGCGTGGCGCGTCACCATCCGGCCGCGCGGCGTGCGATTGAGAAAGCCGATCTGGATCAGGTACGGCTCGATGATCTCCTCGATGGAATCCTTCTCTTCGTGTATCGAAGCCGAGATCGTGCCGAGCCCGACCGGCCCGCCGCCGAACTTTTCGATGATCGTCGAGAGCAGCTTTCGGTCGATCTCGTCCAGCCCGTAGGTGTCGACCTCCATCCGGTTGAGCGCGTCCTGCGCGACCTCCTGCGTGATGCGCCCATCGTACTCGACCTCCGCGTAATCGCGCACGCGGCGCAGGAGGCGGTTGACGATACGCGGTGTCCCGCGCGCACGCCGCGCAACCTCGCGCGCTCCGCCCTCGTCTATCTCGACGTTCAGAATCTCAGCCGAGCGGCGGACGATGATCTCCAAATCTTCGTGCGGGTAGAAGTCCAGATGAAAGACGATGCCGAAGCGACCGCGCAAAGGGGCTGTGATAAGTCCTGCTCTGGTCGTCGCTCCGACGAGCGTGAACTTGGGCAGCTCCAGTTTGATCGAGCGCGCGGCCGTCCCCTGTCCGATCATGATGTCCAGATGATAGTCCTCCATCGCCGGATAGAGCACCTCTTCGATGGCCGGATTGAGGCGATGGATCTCGTCTATGAAGAGCACGTCGCCCTCCTGCAGGTTGGTCAGGAGCGCGGCCAGGTCGCCGGACTTTTCGATGACCGGCCCGGCCGTCGAGCGCAGCTCCGCGCCCATCTCGTTCGCCACGATGTTGGCGAGCGTCGTCTTGCCGAGTCCCGGCGGCCCGGTCAGCAGCACGTGATCGAGCGCCTCGCGCCGGTTGAGCGCGGCCTTGATGAAGATGCGCAGGTTGTCCGTCGCACGCTTCTGCCCGATATATTCTGCGAGCCGCGTCGGACGCAGCGACAGCTCGAACTGACGCTCCTCGTCCATCAGCGTCGCGTTGCGATTGTCGACCGGTTCATCAAGCATAAGTCCCAGGTCCCAAGTCCCAGGTCTCAAGTCCCGAAGCCTGTTATTGACCTGGGACCTGGGACTTGGGACATGAGACTATCCTTTCGCCAGTTGTCGCAGGCTGCGGCGCAGGATGAGCTCGACGGAGATGTCGCCGCCCTCCTGTATGGCAGTCGTGATGGCTTTTTCCGCAGCGGATTTCTGATAGCCGAAATTGAGGAGCGCCGAGAGCGCGTCGTCGCGCATGGCGTCCTCCGTGGGAAGCGCGCCCGCTCCGCTCCGCGCGGCGAACTCCTCTTCGAGCGCGGGCGAAGAGAGCGAGGCGATCTTGTCGCGCAGCTCTATCACCAGCCGCTCGGCGGTCTTCTTGCCGACGCCCGGAATCGAGGTCAGCCGCGCCAGATTGTTCGACCGAATTGAGGCGATGATCTCGTCCGCGCTCATCCCCGAAAGCATCGTGATGCCGAGCTTGGGGCCGATGCCGCTGACCGAGATGAGGCGCATGAACAGCTCGCGCTCGCGCGCCGTCTTGAAGCCGTAAAGTTGCAGTGCGTCCTCGCGGACGTGCGTGTAAATCCGTAGCTGAACGGGCGCGCCCGCCTCCTCCAGCTCGTAAAAAGTCGAGAGCGGAATGGTCACTTCATATCCCACTCCGCCGACATCCAGAATCACAGTCGTCGCCTGCTTGGCAAGCAGCTTCCCATTTAAGTGTGCAATCATGCTGTTTGAAAATAGAAATCGAAGCAGAGATTTCGGGAGCGACTTCGTGTTCGTCACGGATTGTAATTTATCCGGCGACCAACGGCAACGCGCGAGCCTCTTTTGAGCTTCTCAACAACAGAAAGAACCGTAGGGGCAGGGCTTGTCCCTGCCCGCCGCGCGCCGGTACGATCTGCCGGGCGGTCTGCCGACCGCTTAGGGCAGGGACAAGCCCTGCCCCTACCAACAATTCCCGGTTAGAGCTATACTGAGGCGGAAGGCCGACGGAAATGAAGACAGAGAAAATCTCGGAACTGACGACCAATCGTTTGAGCGTCTACCTGCGCTGCCTGAACACGCTCGCGGCGGCGGGCATCAAGACGGTTTCATCACAGGCTCTGGCGGAGCAGTTTCATCTCAACTCCGCGCAGATTCGGAAAGACTTGGCCTATTTCGGCGAGTTCGGCGTGCGCGGCGTCGGCTACTACGTCGAAGATTTGCGCCAGCACATCACGAAAATCCTGGGGCTCGATATGGCGCATCGCGTCGGCATCGTCGGCGCGGGCAACCTGGGCACGGCGCTCGCCAACTATAACGGCTTCATGCAATCGAATTTCACGGTCGCCGCGCTCTTCGACAACGATAAAGAGAAGATCGGGCAGCGCATCGGCGAGGCCTCGATTCCGGTGTACGACGTGAAAAAGATCGGGCGCATCGTCCGCGAAGAGGCGATTGATGTCGCGGTCATCGCGGTGCCCGCGCGGAGCGCCCAGCAGGTTCTGAACCAGATCATGTCGGCGGGCATCAAGGCCGTCCTGAACTTCGCTCCGGCGCGGCTCGACGTGCGGCGCGGCGTGAAGGTCAAAACCGTTGACTTGACAATCAGCCTGGAGAGCCTGTCTTATTTCCTGGCAGAGCCTCCGGCGACAAATGTGACCAGACCTCGCAGTACCGTTCCTTACGAGCGCATCGGTCGTCAGGAAGAACGTGAGTTGTAATTTATATTGATCGGAAGGAGTTTCGCTATGTTGCCAACCTTTGTGAAGAGAGTTCTGCCGTTCATGCTGACCCTCCTGGTCGGCACGGGTCTGGGAAGCGTCTTCGGATGGCGTAGTTCCACCACACAGACGCAGCCGAATGTCACTGAGTCGACCTACAGGTACGAGCGTCGTTACGGCTGCTCTTCCAGGTACAGACGCACCTATAGCGGCGGAATCGAGGGCCGCGCAGAGGGCGCTTCGACGCCGCTCGTCATCAGGTTTCAGCCGAACACGCGTTACACTCCCGAAGCCCTCGAACACAAAACGACGGGCGTCGTGCAACTGCGCGTGCGCTTTAACGCGGACGGCACGGCGACCGTGCTGGAGCGGCTCTCGACCCTCCCCGACGGCCTGACCGAAGAGGCCGAGCGCGTGGTCGAACGCACGCAGTTCACGCCCGAAACGATCAACGGCGAGCCCGTCGCGGTCACCAAAGATATGAACTACGTGTTCAGCCTAAGCGACCGCTCGACGATGGGACTCTAAAGCAGCTTCCAGATGGATGAGCAAACCGCGCGGCGCGAGATCGTGCGCGTCGGCAAGTTGATGTACGAGCGCTCTTATGTCGTCTCTTCGGACGGCAACGTGAGCGTGCGTCTGGACGACGGGCGCATCGTGGCGACGCCGACGATGACCTGCAAAGGACGCATGACCGAAGATTCGCTCGCCGTCACGGACCTCGAAGGCAAGCCGCTCTCCGACAAGAAGGCTTCGTCGGAGCTGGCGATGCATCTCTTGATCTACCGCGAGCGCGAGGACGTGCGCGCGGTCTGTCACGCGCATCCGCCGCACGGCACGGCCTTCGCCGTCGCGGGGCTCGCCATCGACCAGCCGATTCTGTCCGAAGTGATCTTGACGCTGGGCTGCGTTCCGCTCGCGGAGTACGGCACGCCTTCGACCGCGGAGTTGACCGAGGCGATGCAGCCGCTGGTTAAGCATCACAACGCGCTCCTGATGTCGAATCACGGCGCGGTCGCTTACGGCGCGGATGTGTGGCAGGCTTTCGACCGGCTCGAAACATTGGAGCACACGGCCAGGATCGCGATTCTCTCGCGCCTGCTCGGAGGCTCAAAGAATCTTCCGGCGGACGCGATTGAGAAGCTCATCAACGTCCGCGAGGCCGCCGGGTATTTGAACGAGAACGCGCGCTGTCAGTCCTGCGGCTACCTGCACGAAACGCAGATCGTCTGCCCGACGGGCGAGCGCCCGATGCCGCGCGCACAATCGAACGCGCATGCGAACGGCGCGGGCAAAATTTCTCTGACGCGTGAAGAGCTGCTGGAGCTGTTGAGCCAGGCGGCTCGATTACAGGGCTAAAGGGCCGGGCTGATGCGACTGCCTTCTTTGTACGACACGTTCGAGCGCAAGCAGACGCTGGGCGAGATATTTCTCTGGACGGGTATCTTCTTCGTCGGCCTGATTCTCTTGCTGTGGTCTTTGCAGTACCTGCTCTGGCCGCTGTTCGCGCTCTATGATTATTTCTACCCGATACCTGATTGAGATTTGAAAAACCGGGAAACCTAAACTTTAACTTTCCGAATAGGAGCAGAACTTAATGCCTCAAGA
>JAFBAJ010000560.1 GCA_019247865.1 Acidobacteriota bacterium | reverse complement strand
GCGAATGGAGGTGCGTGCGTCGCCTCCTGGATTCCAGGCGAAGCCGATACGCGGCGCAAAGTTCCCGATCGCGCTGGTGATGGTCTGGCGGTCATAGCGCAGACCCAGGTCGAGCGTGAAGTCTTTGCGCAGGCGCATGCTGTCCTGCACGAATGCCGTCAGGAGCCACTGCGACAGGCTGTAGGAGTTGATGCCGAAGTCAATCGGCTGCGTGTAGTTCTGCACGTCGGCCAACGTTAACTGGCCGAACGGCGCGGTCGTGGTGTTCCTGAAGGTGAAGGTGCCGAGCACGGCTGTGCCGAACTCGCTGCCGCTGCCGGAGGAGGTGTGCCGGGCGATGCTTCCGCCGAAGCGAAAGTAGTTCCGGCCACGCGTCCACGACAAGGTGTCCGAGAACTGCGCCTGATGGCCTCGGAAATCCGCGAGCCGTGATTGTCCGATAGTAAACGGCACGGCTCCGCCGCGTGTGTAAGCGGTCGAGAGGTTCAGCGCCTCCCACTTCGTGATCGGATTGCCGTTCAGAAAAGCAAACCTCGCCTCATTCAGCAGGTTCGGACTGATGACCCACGTCTCGTTGACCTGAGCCGTCCACGAGCGGCGCGAGTACCTGCGTGCAACGCTCGGCGCGCTCGTGCCTCCGACAGTGTCCTGCGGGTTGTCGTCGAAGAACCGATCCACATTGAAGCGGAACATCAAGGTCTGATTCGAGGTGAGCCTTTGATCCAACCGCCCGTCAAAAAGGAACTGGCGGTAATGCCCTGTGTAGTCCAGACGGCCGTCAGCGGGCAGCACGAAAGCGGGCAGCGTGCTCGACAGAAAGGTCGTCCGATTCTGCCGCGTATAATCAGCAGTGACGTAGAAGAAGGTCTTGTCTTTGACGATTGGCCCGCCGATGGAGCCGGAGATTTGGCCCAGCTCATCCGGGATGTCCACGGGGCTGATGGCCTGGAGCGTCGTCGGCGTGACGCACGTCGGCACGGACGGCGGACAGAAGCCCTTCGTCGAAAAACTCTTCGCCTGCCACCCGCCGGGACGAATCATGAAGAGTCCTTCGCCATGAAATTCGTTGGTGCCCGACTTGGTGACGATGTTCAGAGCAGAGCCGGTCGTCCAGCCAAACTCTGCGGAGAAGGCGTTCGAGAGGACATGGATCTCCTGTATCGCACCGAGCGGCACAGTGGCGATAGCTGTCTGGCGTCCCCACGCCTCGTCGTTGTTCGCGCCGTCGAGCGTGCCTGTGGTCTGACGCCGTCCACCCACGCCGGTCACGAAGTAGATCTGATTGACGAAGAGGTCGCCCGTTCCCTTCCCCGGCCTGAACGCCGAATTAAGCAGCGGCAGCGCGGATACCTTGCGACCGAGAAGAGGCGTCTCGTTGATCTGCGGGGTATAGAGTCTGAGGCCGAGCTGCGGATTCGAGCTGACGCCTTCGGTAGTGCCGTACACGGTCACGTCTGCCTGCGACGTGCCGACGGAGAGCGCCACTTTCAGCGTCGCCGTCTCGCCCGAACGTAAAGCGATGTCCCGTCGCTCTTCGTTGCCGAAGCCGTCTTTGGAGACCGTGACCGTGTAGGTTCCAGTGAGCGACAGCGCAGGCATGGTGGCGCTCCCGTCGCTGCCGGAAAGAGCCTCGCGCACATTACCCGTCGCGGCGTTGGCGACAGAGATTCTGGCATCCCTCACGACCGCGCCATTTTGGTCCGTCACGACGACGATCATGGACCCGGTGTTGGGAGACTGCGCACGCACAGGCGACGCGATGAAGGCACAGAGCGCAAGCAGAAGCAGAGCTAAACATAGGCGATTCCCGGTAATCATGTTGACAGCCTCATCTTTTGAAGTCATGCGTGCTAAAGGATTGCAGGACGGAAACTTGATGATAAGGTCGCTTCTCATCTACTACCAGCCTTCGTAGTTATTTCAAAAACAGTTTCCCGCACAGGCGCTGGCGGCGTAAAGAAAAGCATGATGCCTTCCTTTGCGCCACCAGCGCCTTTGCGGGAGCTTCTCTTGACCCACTGCCTGATGCTTTTAATTATTGGAGCGCTCCGACAAAGCTTTCGATGGCGGCGTGGACGGTCATCAGGATGTGTGTTTGTGTCAACAGCAGAGCGAGCAGGATGAAGACGCAGGACAGGATGAAATATTCGATGTGGGTGACGAGGCAGGTCATCATTGTGCCGGGCGTTTGCCCTTTTCCGGCCAGCCATGTGAGACGCCGGATGCGGCCGGTCAATGGTGCGCTCGCTTCGCCGATGAGGAACGCACCCGCGGGCAGCGTTGGCTGCTCTTCCTCCGGGACGAGGCGCGCGAGCTTGACCAAAGCCGAGGCGAGCGAAAGCGCATGCGACGCTCCTCCGAGACGAGCGGCATATTCATCGGCCGCACGCTCGGATTCTTCCGTCCACCTTCGCTCCAGCGCGCGACCGCAGGGCACGACTGCCAGCACGTCACCACAGGCGCGTCCGAGCAGCCGCTTGAAGTTATCCCGCGCCACGAAATGAGCTTTTTCATGCAGCACCGCAGCCGTCAATTCCTCCGGGCTGAGCTCATCGAAAAGCTGCGCGGCGATGAACAGCCGTGGCCGCACGA
This sequence comes from Acidobacteriota bacterium, assembly GCA_019247865.1. Taxonomy (GTDB): domain Bacteria; phylum Acidobacteriota; class Blastocatellia; order Pyrinomonadales; family Pyrinomonadaceae; genus JACMLC01. Next base: position 1,545 of record JAFBAJ010000560.1, on the reverse strand, counting down.
CGCCGACGAGAGCGATGACCGGAAACGAGTGCGCGAACCTGTAGGCGGGAATGTTCAGGCCATCGAGACTGATCGGCTCGGCGCGTTGCATCCAGTCGGAGACGAGCCGACGTGTGGCGCGCCGTGCGGCGACTCCTCGCCTGAGCGCGAGCGCGATTCCTAAGATGGAGACTGAAGCAAGCAGCGCCAGCTTGACGCTCACGGTTTCGGCCGCAGGCTGAGGCTCGTGTGCGATGTAGGCCGGAAGCAGAAGGGCTGTGACGAAGATCATCGAACCGGCCAGAGGCGCTGTGCGAAGCGCGAAGAGGAGCTGCGCGCGCAACGTTGCAGACCACCCGCGCGTCGGCCCGTCAAAGCCGCGCCAGAGCATCGTCGTCAGCACGGAAGCCAACGCGTTGACGACGAGCAAGGCGGCCAATGCCAGACAGATTCCAAGCAGATAGTAGGTCACGGGCGGTTAGCTCCTGCGCTTCAACTCTCTTTTTTTCTCTTTAATCAGACGTTCCAGCTCGTCCAGCAGAGCGCGATCTCTCGAACTCACCTGGTCGATGATGCAGGACAGCACAGGCTTCACTCCATCCGTGCTCTGATCGAGCAGGCCATCCACGACATCTTCCCTGACCGCCTCTTCAAACTCCGCGCGTGAAACTCTGGCCGCATAAAGAAAGGCGCGGCTGTGCTTGCGCCGGTTGAGCAGTCCCTTCTTGTGCAGCCGGTCAAGAGTCGTCATCAGCGTGGTATAAGCCGTGCGTTTCTCGAAAGCCTGATGCACATCACGCACGCTCATTTCGCCGTGACGCCACAACTCCTCCATCACTTCGCGCTCCAGTTGGCCGAGAGCAGAGACGATCAGCTCATGCGGCCGCCTGAATCCGAGCAGCACAAACTTTGGAAGCTTCATGCCGGCAACTTTTCTACATATTCTTCTGCTTGTCAACGAAAAGGCGGCAGAGCTTGATGGTGGTGACCTAAATTCAACTCTCTGCGCTTTCTCTGCGTGAACTCTGCGTCTCTGCGTTGAGTATGTTGCGGCCTCCTCTCAACGCAGAGACGCAGAGTTGGCGCAGAGAGACACAGAGAAAAACAATTTAGGACACTACTCGCTTGATTGACGAATGCGCCGAAAACTTTTACTCTCTTGACCATCCCCGTTCGTTCCCTTTCGTCTTGACCTGTAGACATCATGCCGCAAACTCGCCTGACAGTTGTTCTCGTTCTCGTGTGCGCGCTCTCTCTCTGCCTGCTCGTCCCTTCGCGCGCGAAGGATGCAGACGACGCGCTGCTGGAGACCGGAGGCTTCGCCAAAACCGACCCGCGGCGGCCGACGCCGGACGAGCTGAGGATAGTCACCTACAACATACGCTGGCGCGGCGGCGAAGACCTGCGCGAGCTGATCCAGCTCCTGCGTGAAGACAAAGAGCTCGGAGGAGCTGCGGTCATCGCGTTGCAGGAGGTTGACCGGAACAAAGAGCGCACGAGCCACACCAACACCGCGCGCCGGATCGCCGAAGAGTTAAAGATGAATTACGCGTGGGCCGCGCCGCC
>JAFBAJ010000479.1 GCA_019247865.1 Acidobacteriota bacterium | reverse complement strand
TTGCAGCAGCAGGGAACAGCGGGACGAGCGTCAGAGAATATCCGGCCGCGGTCGACGCCGACCCGAGCCGCGTGACGCGCAGAGGGCGCTGCGTCCTCTCGGTCGCCGCGAGCGACGGCAACGATGCGCTCTCGTTCTTCTCAACGCGCGGGTCGTGGGTCTCATTGATGGCTCCGGGCGAGCGCATCATCAGCCCTGTGCCGTACAACCATTACGGGGTGTGGGCCGGAACTTCGATGGCGTCGCCGCTGCTTGCGGGCGAAGTCGCGCTCGTGCGCGCGGCCAATCCGATGGCAGAGCCTAAGGAAGTAGTGGCGCACATCAAGTCTCATTCGACGTTCGTGACTGGACAGCAGCAACGCCGGATAGATGCGGCCAACGCCGTCACGAATCTCATTCCGCCGGACAACAGAAGCTCGAAGAGATAAAAAGAGTTTCACGCAAAGACGCAAAGGCGCGAAGAAGAGCTTGAATGCTTTCTTCGCGCCTTTGCGTCTTTGCGTGAAACTTGTTTTTACTGGATGCCCGGCGCGGTCTGGAGCGTCGGCGCGGGAAGGTTCGGAAGGTACGGGACGGGGTTGGTCGCCAGCCCGTCAACGCGCACCTCGTAGTGCAGGTGCGGGCCGGTCGAGCGACCCGTCGAGCCGACGAGACCGAGCTGCTGTCCGCGCTTGATGGTCTGACCGACTATCACGTCGAGCCGCGAGAGATGGCCGTAGCGCGTGCTGATGCCGTTGCCGTGATCGATGTAGACGACCTGCCCGTAGCCTCTCAGCCATCCGGCGATGACGACTACGCCGTCGGCCGTCGCGATGACGGGCGAGCCGTAGGCCGCGCTGATGTCCTGACCTTTATGAAACTCTGTGGACGAGCCGCCGAACGGGTTGCGGCGAATGCCGAAACCGCTCTTGCCGAGGTTTCCGGCGACGGGCCAGATCGAAGGCATGTTCTGATTCGAGCTGCCCTCGAATCTTCTCGACGCGGGCAGGCTGCTCGTGACGGGGGCCGAGGCTTCGGAGATGATGACGATGTCGTTGACCAGAGCCGGACGCGCTGCCTGACGATTGTTGGCCTGCACGGTGGGCGAGACGATGACTGTCTTTCTGAGATAAGGAGCGGCGGGCGTCGTCGCCGTGCGGCTCATGCTCTCGCGCCGCAGAGCCGCCGTGAGTCGAGTCGCGACCTCGCGCTTCCTCTGGCTTGCCAGCTCGCGTGCGCTCTCTTTCGCGCGGCGATCGTCACGCTCTTTCCGGCCAGCGCTCTCGCGCCGGTCGTTCTTCTCGCGCCTGCTCACGCTCTCGCGCTTGCTCGTGAGCTTCGCCGTCGCGCGCTTCTCGACCGCTGCTGCGCGTGTGTTGCGCGCGCGTTTGTCTTTGGCTAAAGCTGCGGGCGATATACAGAGCAGAGCGCAGGCTGCGAAGAGCAGAAAGTTGAAACGACACTCGGGGGAATTAAGCCTGTTGAAACAGGCGGTCTCATTTTTTCTCATCCATCTTTCCCGGCAAGTTCTTGAAGCGAAAACAGGGACAGGGGAACACCTCAAGCCTTGCGAAAAAGCAGAGTCACCAATAGGGCAATCGGGGAACAATGCTCGATTAAGTTGTCTGATTATTACTTTGAGACCCGCCAGAAGGATGCGAGCCAGCAAGAAGCAGTCTAGCCAACCACACCGCCTCTTTCAACCAGCAATTTGACCGCGTGTGTCTGACTCTGGGACGAATTTCACAAAAATATGTCTGCGGGCAACGATTCCGGCTCGGATACGGACGAAAGTTAGACACCGTTCAGAAAAAATATCAGGTGGACAATGAAAAGAAAGGCAGAGCGGGAGCCATGCACGGCACGGCTCCCGCCCTTTGAAGAGGAGACAGCTTTTCTTTTAAGGAGCGTACGCTCCCGGTACACTGATGTCGCCGTTCGCCCCGAAAGGCTCTGCGCGGAGCGCTCCGTTCGCGCTCTGCAGGATGTAGAACGTCCCGGTCGACGGGCGGAAGATGGCTACGTCAGTCTTGCCGTCTCCGTCGTAATCGCCCGCCGCCGTCTGATCCCCCGCGGTGCCCCACGCCAGCGCAGTAAAGCCGAGCTGGCTGCGCTGTATGTACCAACCGCCGGTCGCAGGGCGATACACCGTCACGTCGGTCTTCCCGTCTCCGTCAAAGTCTCCGGGCACTGGCGCATCTCCACTTGCTCCGAACTGCAAGGCTGTAAAGCCTGCGCTCGTTTGCTGTATGTACCAGGTGCCGGTCGAGGGGCGGAAGACGGAGAGGTCTGTGCGGCCGTCTCCGTCGTAATCGCCTGAGACGGGGATGTCGCCGTTCTGCCCGAACAACTGCGCGGAGAGAGCGCCGGTCGTGCTCTGCAGGACGTACCAGTATCCGGTCGAAGGACGAAAGACCGCCACGTCCGTCTTGTTGTCATTATCGAATTGTCCGGGCACCGGAATATCTCCAGCCGTGCCGAAGGCCACTCCGCTGAACGCGCCGTTCGAGCTATTGAGCCAGTACCATGAACCGCCGCGATAGACTGCGAGATCGGTCTTGCCGTCGCCGTCATAGTCGCCCGGCACTGGACGGTCGCCGTTCTGTCCGAAGGCGATGCCGGTAAAGCCCGCCGTGGAGCGCAGGAGATACCATGCGCCGTCCGCAGGACGAAAGACAGAGACATCTGTCTTGCCGTCTCCG
>JAFBAJ010000211.1 GCA_019247865.1 Acidobacteriota bacterium | reverse complement strand
TTCCTCCGATACCTGCCGGTCGGATTTCTATGAGAGCTCCGCCAGCATTCTCAAATGGATGGTTAACTACAGGGGGGCTTTTTGATTGGCCTGAACCTTAGCAGAAGGAGGTCGCGTGGTCTGTACGGGAGCGTACCTGTCAGGCAGCGAAAAGCCGGGCGGAGCATGTTGCTCGCCGCCCGGCCATTCAGTTTACGCCTTCAATTTTCGCTCTGCTTACGCCGCGCGCTTGGCCGTTCCGGACTGCTCGCGCAGAAGCTCTAGGGCCTTCTTTAGCTGCACGTCTTCCGGCTGCTGCTTGGGCGAGTTGGCTTCTGGCGAAACCTCGCGCTTGTCGTTCGGCTGCGCGGGCTGCACGACCGAGTCGTCATCGTTGCCGGTCAGGTCTTCCGGGTCAATGCCGTCGGCCGTCTCCGGCTTCTCAACCTTGACCGAAGGCTTGACGCCCGAGCTGGCGCGGTCTGCGCCGAGGAAGGGCGTGCCGCTGGCCGAAGCCCACTTGATGGTCGTCAGGAGCAATCCGTCGCCGTCCCTGAGCGTGAAGAGCTGCTGTTCAGCTCCCGCGCCGAAACTCTTTTCGCCGACCACTTCGCCGCGCTTCCTCTCCAGCAGGGCCGAGGCCACGACTTCCGCCGCGCCCGCCGTCCCGATGTCGATCAGCGCCACGACCGGGCCGTTGAAGATTGCGTTCTTCTCTTCCGCCGAAAAGCTCTTGAGCGCCTTGCCTTCGCGCCCGATGGTCTGCGCGAGGACGCCGTCCCTGATAAAGAGATTGGCGACGCTGACCGCCTCCGTCAAAGAGCCGCCCGCGACGCTTCTGAGGTCGAGGACGATCTTCTGCGCGCCCTGCTTTTGCAGATCCTGCAAGCGCGCACGCACGTCCGCCGCCTCGCCATCCGCCAGGCTGTTGATCTTGAGCACGCCGATCTTGCCCGCTTCCATGCGTGATTCGACCGACGGGGTCTTGATCCCATCGCGCTTGACCGTGAGGGTCAACGGGCGCGGCGTCCCGCGCAGGATACGCAGCTTGACCTCGCTGCCGGCGGGACCGTTCAAGAGCTGCCGTGCGTCATAGAGAGAGATGTCGCGCGTCGCTTTGCTGTCAATGTATTCGATGACATCGCCCGCGCGCACACCCGCCTGTTCCGCCGGAGAGCCTTTGATCGGCGCGATGACGTACAGATAGGAAGAGACCTGCGAGAGCTCCGCCCCGATGCCGACCTGGTTGCTCTTATTGGTCGCGCTGTAGTCGCGCACCTGGTCCGAGGTCAGATAGGTCGAGTACGGATCGAGCCCGTAGGCCAGCCCGCGCAGCGCGCCCGCACGAACCTTGTCCATGTTCGGCTCGTCCACATAATCATTCTGTATATGTTGGAGGACGCTCTCAAAGATACGCAACTGCGCGCCCGGATCGTTCGCGGGCTGCTGTGCGCGCGTCGAGATCCAGCCGCCGACCACCGCGTACAGCGCCACTGTCGCAGATAAAACTACCAGAGCGAATTTTGTGCGAAAGGTCATCTAAAAAAACCTCTTCCTGTGCGAGATGCCGTCCCAAGTTTGTTGCGTGCGGAGCATGTGCCGTTGACGGCGTCTGCCGGCCTCATGCTCGCGTTGTATCATACAGTGCGCTCAAACCCCGCGCAAGCAACCACTTCGGCCGCCGTATAATTTTACAACTTGCATAAATCTTTGATGCTCAAAGCTCACGGCCGAGTGTACTCTGGGGCGCACACTTTTTTACGCGCCGGGGAGCGCGCTTGACATGAAGTGTGCGCCATTTCATACTTCGCCGCTCGAAAAAAACCGTTTTGCCAGCAGAACCGACCAGTCTCAAGCCGTGTCAGGACGAAGCTCCTGTGAAACCGTCCGGGCGTCTCGTCGCGCTCGACCTCGGAGAAAAGCGCGTCGGCGTCGCCGTCTCTGATGAGATGCAGTTGACCGTTCGACCGCTCCCTGCGTTGGAGCGACGAAACTGGAAAAGGCTGCTGCGCGAGGTCAAAGCGCTGCTGGCGGAGTTTGAAGCGGGTGCGCTCGTCGTCGGTTTGCCGCTCAGCCTGGACGGGACGGAAGGCACTGCCGCGCAGGGGGCGCGCAGGCTGGCGCGCAATTTCAGCCTCTCGCTGGAAGCGCCGGTCTTCCTGCAGGACGAACGTTTGACCTCGCAGGAGGCGCTGCAATACCTGCGCGCGGCCGGGCACGACGAGCAAAGCCTGCGTCAAAGGCTGGACAGCGAAGCCGCCGCCATCATCCTGCGCGATTTTATCGCAGACCAGCCTAAGACTCCCGTCCGGGCATCTTAAAGCTGTGCATCAAATCTGAGAGGGCCGATCTTTTCGCATCTTTATGAAACGCTTACGTCTGGTGTTGCTCCTGCTCCTGCTGCTGCTGCTCGCGGCAGGCGGCTTTGCCTTCTGGACTTACAGAGAACTCAGAGTCCCGCGCGCGCACACGCATGCGGCGGAGTATGTGGAGATTCCGCGCGGCTCTTCCCCATCGGAGATCGTCGCCAAGCTCACCTCTCTCGGCGTTCTGGAGCGCGGATGGCCGCTCCTGGTCTACATGAAGCTGACCGGCACGGGCTCCAAACTCAAAGCCGGCGAATACCGCTTTCAAACTCCCATCTCGCCGCTCGAAGTCCTGCACAAATTGCAGGAGGGCGAGGAGCGCATGCGCAGGTTCACGGTCATAGAGGGATGGACGCGCTGGGACATCGCGGAGGCCCTGGCGCGCGTGCCCGAACTGAAATTACAGAACTCTGCGGAGGCGCTGGCTCTGATGGACGACGCCGGCGCGGTCCGCGACCTGGATCCGCGCGCGGAGAATCTGGAAGGCTATCTCTACCCGGACACATACACTTTTCCGCTCGACACGACGGCCGAGCAGATGGTCGCCCTGATGGTCAAGCGTTTTCGGCAGGAATGGAAACCGGAATGGACTGCGCGCGCAGCCGAACTAAAAATGACGCCGCGCCAGATCGTGACCATCGCTTCGCTCATCGAGACGGAGGCCAAGCTCCAGTCGGATCGCCCGCTCATCGCTTCGGTCATCTACAATCGTCTCGACAAACAGATGGCGCTCGGCGTGGATTCCTCCATCATCTATGCCTCAAAGCTCGCGGGCAAATGGAAGAACGACGGCAAGGTCTACAAGAGTGACCTGGAGCGCAACACGCCCTACAATACGCGCCTGCACGCAGGCTTGCCCCCCGGCCCCATCGCCTCGCCGAGCGCCAGTTCCCTTCAGGCCGCGCTCTTTCCGGCGACGACCGATTATCTCTATTACGTGCGCGAGCCTTCGCGCAATGACGGCGCGCACAACTTTTATAACAACGAACGGGATTTCACACGCGGCGTGGAAGCGCTGCGACAGTGGGAGCGCGACCGCGACGCAGCCAAGTCCCAGGCCAATCAAAACGCGAACGCGCCTTAATAACTATCTCAGGGTCGCAAACAACCCGCTTGTATTTGGAAGCCTCTTACACTATGCTCGGAAGCAGAGTCGCTTCAGAAAAAAGATGTTCTGTTCGTGCCCCTTGTTTGAGCAGAGAAAGTTTGAGGGTAAACAAGTGAGAAGACTTTTCACCATCTCCTTTGTCCTGTTGGTCACGGCCGCCTGCGCATACGCTCAGGGTAAGGGAGTCGACCCGCAGAATGAGCGCGTACGTGATACAGGCAGCCAGAGCACGCCCGGCTCTAACGGCACGAAGCAGGACACAGGCGCTGGGCGCGGGATAGATTTCGGCAAGGGGCGCACGCCGGAAGTGCCTTTGATTCCCAATCCGTATCGCTTCACTGCGCGCCGCGATGTGCTGATGCAGGCCGTCACCGACCTCATCCGCGACCGGAAGATGATCCTCGATGACGCCGTCTCGAAGACGGAAGAGGGCATGTTCGTCACGCAGCCTTACACCTTCACACGTGGAGCCGTCGTCGCACAGTCCGAGCTGAACCGTTACGCCAATTTGCCGCCGACGACCGCGCGCGGCTGGACGCGTGGCCGCTACACCCTGATCATAGAGGTGCAGGCCATCGACGGCGTCAGCGCGAATGTCGCTGTGACGGCTAAGGTAGAAGGGCGCACGGACGGAGCCACCGGAGCCGAATGGTCTACGCTGCCCAGCACCGGAACGGCCGAGCAGGAGTTTCTGGGCGTGCTGATAGAGCGCGTGACGGGCTCCGCTCCTCCCGGCGTCATTATCCCGTCAGAGCCCTGAAAGAAGCTCCCCCGGACATTAACATAAGACCAACTTGGTCGCTCTGTTTTCAAGAGCTTAGCCGCCTTAGGCTAAAGCATCTCTTGAAGCGTGGGCGACCATCGAAGAATCGTTTGCCATGCCTCTTGATATAGATAATTCTGCGAATGAATTGCAGAGCCTCGGGACTGAAGACAGCGAGTCGCGTATGACTCGCGGCATCGCCATCGTGTGTGCGCTCGGATTGACTGCGGCCCTCTTGCTGGGCTACCTGGTGCTGCGCAAGCGCCACGCAGAGCGGCTGCGTGCAGAACAGGCCGTGGCAGAGCAGGCCAACAAGCCTGCCCCGCCGCCGCAGATCCAGCTCTTCGCGGATGACGCGATGATCAAGGGCTCGCAGGTATTGCTGGGCGGGACTGTGGTCAACATCTCCGCAGAGAAGCTGACGAATGTTTCGGTCGTGCTTGAGCTGAGAAGGCGCAAAGACAATGTTTCGGAGACACGCACGCTTCAGGTCGAGCCGCGCGACCTGGCCCCGCAGGAGCAGGGACGTTACTCAGTGACCGTCCCTTCCGGCGATTACAGGGAGACTCGCGTGATTCATATCAAGAGCGGCGCGCGCGCGGACGAAGTGGCTTTCAAAATCCTGCCGGGCGCGCAGCGACCGCTTGAGAAGCCGACCCAGACGACCAAAACTATCATCGTCAAGCCGTCGCCCAGGCGCGACAAAGGCGAGGAGTTCATCAACACTCCTGACAACCCTGTCACGATCCCATAAGCCCCATAACACTCGGAGCTTCGCGTAACGCTTCAAGAGTCGGCACGACGACAGAACTTCATGCGATGCCTCAGTTGCGCCGGGTTATTCTCTTAAATATTTCAACTTAACAACCGGCGACATTGGCCCGGCAGACCGCTTGGAGTTTTTCTCTGAAGGTCGCCTGCGTGGTCAGTTCGTGCGGGTGACTGACGCGTACGAGGTCGTCTGTGTGCCCGCGCAGACGCGTTATTTCTTCGAGCAGAGTTTTATGCTGGGCCTGTGTGCCGCGCTCGTTGAAGATGAGGCAATCCGCCTTTGCGATCAGGCGCTCGGCCGAAGACTTCCAGATCCTGCGGCTGATGGTGGGATCAACGATCATGAGAGTTAGTGTGGGCTTGATGTGCTCTGCCAGTGTGTTGCTCTCGATGACCGCGCACGCGGCCGACTTCAGGAGCTGGTGCAGCTCGCGCCAGGCGGCTCCGATGGCGACATCGCGTGTGATCGCCCAGACGACAGGCCGCCCGCCCGCGTCGAGCAGGCGTGCAGTGTCCGTGCCGGGCTGCGCGATGATGTTGGTGCGTTCGATGAGCTGGAAATCGCCGCCGAGCGATGAGCAGACGTTGCAGCCTTTGCCTCCGTGCGGGCAGCCGCGCTCGCCGTGCGTGACGGTGATCTTGGCGGCGGCTGTCGGACAGAGTCCGGCCATGTGACCCGTCACGGCTTCCGCCACAGAGGTCTTCCCCGCCCCGGAGGCGATACCGGCGACGACAATCGTCCTCAGCGTTGCTTCATTCATCTTTTCTACAGAGCCGCCCGCGCCGCTACACTCGCTCCGCGCAGACAACCTTTCCCGTCGCGTGCGCCTCACAGCATTGAACTTGCTCCGTCATACTGTTATTCGTTAATATCTTCGTCAACTGTTGAAATGGCCGCGAGAGGCCCGTGCTTCTACTTTACAACTTTCAGATGGGTGTAGGCTAATGTCTTTACGCTTCGTGCTCTGCTTCCTGTTTCTGGTTTCATGCGCCTGTGCCGCGAGCGCGCAGACGCGCAACCAGCCCAACGATCCGACCGATCAGGAGAGCCAGCTGATCGAAGAGATGCGCGCCAAATGGGAGATCAAGTACGCCGAGAAAGAGCGTACGGAGAATGTGGATCGCGCACGCGAGGCCGCGCAGCTCGGCTCTGAGCTCTATCACAACTACACGAACAGCCAGCTCTTCAGCCAGACCGAGAAGAAGAAGCTCGACCGCCTGGAGAAAGTGACGCGCAAGATACGCAGTCAGGCGGGCGGCTCGGATGGCGATAACGAGGATGAGCAGGTGCCGACCCAGATGGAATCGGCCGTCAAGCGTTTGTCCGAGGCCAGCTCCGAGCTGCGGAAGGCTGTGGAGAACACGCCCCGGCAGGTCGTCTCCGCGACCGTCATCGAGCGCGCCAACGAGATTCTGGAGATCATCCGCTTCATACGCAATTCCACACGCTGAAAATTCCTGTAGGCAGAGGCGGCAGACCTTGACCAAGCACAAACCTTCGCACATCCGTCGCGCAATGGGACTGCTCCTTCTCGCCCTCGTCCCGCTTCTCTTCTTCGCTTCCAACCGCCCGGCGCGTGCGCAGGATGATGATGTTGAAGTCGTGCGCGTCAACACGGACATCGTCGTGCTCAACGTGACGGTCGTGGATGCTGCCGGCAAGTTCGTGCACGGGCTGCACGGCAGCGATTTCAAGTTGCTGGTTGACGGGAAAGAGCAACCGATCTCGAACTTCATGCGCGAGGAGACACCGTTTGCCGCCGCCGTCCTGCTCGACAGCTCAGGCAGCATGGAGGAGCGCATGATGCTCGCGCGTTCGGCCGCCCTGCGATTTCTGGAGGAGCTGCGCGAAGACGACATGGCGGCGGTCTATCGTTTCGATAGCGAGATCAAGCAGGTGCAGGAATTTTCGCCGAGCCGCGACCTGGGCGAGTTCGCCTTCGACATACGCGCGCGAGGGATGACGGCGCTCAATGATGCGGTTCTGCGTGCGGCGAAGGATCTGGGACAACGACAGGAGAACCGCCGCGCGATCATAGTTCTCTCGGACGGCGCGGATACCAAGAGCGCATCATCAGCGAACAAGGCTTTGGACACTGCGCTCGCGGTCAACGCGACGATCTACACGGTCGACATGTCCTCTGTGACCGGCGCGACCTCGCGCAGCCAGCAGAACGCAGCGGTCTTGCAGAATTTCGCGGCCAAGACGGGCGGACGCTACGTGGCGACTCCCGGCGGGCCGGTCATGCGCGAAGCCTTCACGCAGATCGCAGAAGAGCTGAGCAACCAGTACACGCTGACCTACGCTCCGCCCGACAGCGCGCGCGACGGCCGCTGGCACAAGCTTGAAGTCAAGCTCTCGCGTCCTGAATTGAACGTGCGGACTCGGAAGGGTTATCAGGCTCCGAAGAAATAAGTTTCACGCAAAGGCGCAAAGACGCAAAGAAAAGCTTGAATCTTTTCTTTGCGTCTTTGCGTCTTTGCGTGAAATGTCTTTTAGCGGCTCGTCAGCGTGCGCGCTTTGT
>JAFBAJ010000183.1 GCA_019247865.1 Acidobacteriota bacterium | reverse complement strand
GTGGCGGACGACGAGCATGTGCGTGGCGGGCGTGCGCGCGGCGAGGTCGTGGATCAGGCGGCGCTCGTCGCGGCGATGCACACGCGTGGCATACGCGCGGGGCTCGATGTCTATGCCAACGAGCCCGCGGGCGGGACGGGCGAGTTCGCGGACGAGATCGCGCGCGAGGCGGGGCTCTACGGCACGCATCACATCGGAGCTTCGACCGAGCAGGCGCAGGAAGCCATCGCCGCCGAGACGGTCAGAATCGTTCAGACCTTTCAGGAGACCGGCGAAGTCCCGAACGTCGTCAACCTCGCCGCGCGCACGCCCGCCACGCACATGCTCGTCGTCCGCCACAGAGATCGTCCCGGCGTGCTGGCGCATGTGCTCGAAGCGATCAAGACCGCAGACATCAACGTGCAGGAGATGGAGAACATCATCTTCGAAGGCTCCGAAGCGGCCGTCGCCCGCATCAATCTGGAAAGCGCGCCGAGTGACGAGACGATGAACAAACTGAAGAGCGAGAACGCGGACATCATCGAGCTCAATCTGATCGAGCTTCAGAGCTAATTCCGGTTGGAGGTGCCGATGAAGAACAGCAATTCTTTACTCCTGTTCAGGCTTGCGCTTGTGCTGTTGCTCATCGCCGCGCCGCAGTTGCTTCGCGCGCAAGAGACTTCCGCGAATGAGAAGAAACCTTCAACGCCGACCGAGGCCGTGCAGGGTGACGCCCCGATGATATACATCGTTGGCAAAGTCCTTCGGCCGCAGGCAATCCCTTTGAAAGATGCTTCGAGCGGAAAGCTGCGAACGATTACCTTGACGCAGGCAGTGGCCGCGGGCGGGACGTTTAAGACCTCGAACATCGAGAGAGTCAAAATCATTCGCCGCTTAAAAGAGAATCAAAAACAGGTCACTTACGTTAACCTGAAGCTGGTTAAGAAAGGGCGCGCCGAAGATATTGCGCTGCAACCGGGCGACATAGTTGAGGTTTTAGAGAAGGGTGTTCATGTTAATCCGCTCAACATCAACAAGCTTTCGACAATACGCATCATCGAATAGGATGCGGGGAATTTACCAGACCGTTGATTTATGAAAACCACGCTCATCACAGGCGCATCGAGCGGCATCGGCGAGGCCTTCGCGCGGAGGCTGGCGCGGGATGGCGAGAACGTGCTGCTCGTCGCGCGCACGGAGAGCAAGCTGGAGATTTTGTGCAGCGAGCTGGGGCGCGCGAGCAATATTAACGCGCAGTACGTCGCGCTCGATCTGACTGAAACGGATGCGCCGTCGAAGTTGTTTGAGGAGACGAAGGCGCGCGGGCTCGAAGTCGAGATGCTGATCAATAACGCTGGCTTCGGCTCGATGGGAGATTTTCTGCAGCTTGATTTAGAGCGCGAGCTTCAGATGGTTGACCTCAACATCAAGGCGCTGGTGGCTCTGACCTATCTTTTTCTGGGGCCGATGCGCGAGCGCGGGCGCGGCTCGATCATCAACGTCGCGTCGACCGCAGGCTTTCAGCCGGTGCCGTACATGACGACGTATGCGGCGACCAAAGCTTTCGTGCTCTCCTTCTCGGATGCTTTGTGGGAGGAGAACCGCGCGCACGGCGTGAGTGTGATGGCTCTGTGTCCGGGCGTGACGGACACCAACTTTTTCGCGGCCTCGGAGATGGAGCGCCCGCCGATGCGCGTTTCGCAGACGCCGGAGCAGGTCGTGGACACCGCGCTCAAGGGCTTGAAGCGCGGGCGCGGCCACATCATCTCCGGCTGGACGAACTACATACTGACGGAATCCGAAAGGCTCGTCCCGCGCTCGCTCGTCGCGCGCGTCGTGGGCAAAGCTTTACGACCCGGTAAAACAGGAGACAATGATGACGGAGAGAATCTTTAATTTCAGTGCGGGGCCGGCCGTGTTGCCCGTGCCGGTGTTGGAGAAGGCGCAGAGCGAGCTGGTCGGTTTGCCGGGCGTCGGGATGAGCATCATGGAGATCAGCCATCGCTCGAAGACCTTCGACGCGATTCACGCGCGTGCGACCGATGGCATACGTGAGTT
>JAFBAJ010000040.1 GCA_019247865.1 Acidobacteriota bacterium | reverse complement strand
GCTCGTCATCGTCGGCAGCAAACACGGCTTCGTCGATAAGAAAGGGAAGCTCGTCATCCAGCCGCAGTACTACAACGCCTTTCGTTTTTCGGAAGGCTTGGCGAACGTCAAGATCGGCACGCAGTACGGCTATATCAACAAGCTCGGAAAGGTGCTGATCGCGCCGCGCTTCTACTACGGCGGCAGTTTCTCGGAAGGGCTCGCGCCGGTCATCGAGAACAACAAGTTCGGCTTTATCAACAAGGCGGGCGAGATGGTCATCAAGCCGGAGTACGAATGGACGCGCGGCTTTGCCGAAGACCTCGCGCTCGTCAAGCTCGGCGGCAAGTACGGTTTTATCGACCGGACGGGCGCGCTCGTCATCAAGCCGCAGTTCGACAACGCGCTCAACTTCAATCACGGCCTCGCGCGCGTCTGGGTCGGCAACGCGCAGGGCTACATCGACAAGAGCGGCAAATACGTCTGGGAGCCGACCAGGTAAAAGCTTTCCTTAGCGTCACCAGCGCCTTTGCGTAAGCTTAGATTTTCACGCCAAGTCGCAAAGACGCTAAGAAGAAGATTGTTGAGTTATGAACATCAGTTACAACTGGCTTCGTGAATTGAGCGGCACCCGGCTTGAGCCGCGTGAGTTGAGTGAGCGTTTGACGATGCTCGGCCTCGCGGTCGAGGGCGTGCATGAGGCGGGCGACGATTTCGTGCTCGATATTGACCTGACCTCGAATAGGCCGGACTGTCTCTCGCACCTCGGAGTCGCGCGCGAGGTGGCGGCGATGGAAGGCACGCGCGTGCAACTGCCGGAGTCGAAGCCGCAGGCTGTGGCACGGCTCGCGGAAGAGCTCACGGCGGTCGAGATTCTGGACCCAATCCTCTGCCCGCGCTATGCCGCGCGCGTCGTGCAGGGCGTCAGGATCGGGCCTTCGCCGGACTGGCTGGTCAAACGCCTGGAGGCCATCGGCCAGCGTTCGATCAACAACGTCGCGGACATCACCAACTACGTGCTGCATGAGGTGGGGCAGCCCCTCCATGCTTTCGATCTGGCGAAGCTCTCGGAGCAGCGGATCGTCGTGCGTCGCGCGCGCGCGGGCGAGAAGCTGAAGACGCTCGACGGCGTGTTGCGCGAGCTGGACACGGAGATGCTCGTCATCGCGGACGCCGAAAAGCCTGTCGCGCTGGCCGGAGTGATGGGCGGCGAGGATTCCGAAATCTCCGAGGCGACCGTGGACGTGCTGATCGAGAGTGCTTACTTCAATCCTGATTCCGTGCGCCGCACTGCGCGCCGGTTGGGGATGCACACGGAGGCTTCGCACCGCTTCGAGCGCGGCGCGGATTACGCGGCCGTCCTCAGAGCGCAGGAGCGTTGCGTCGCTCTCATCTGCGAACTGGCGGGCGGCACCGCGACCGAGAATGCCATCGACGTGTACCCGCGCCCGCTCAATCAGCCGGTCGTGAGCCTCCGGCCCGAACGTGTCAAAGCCCTGACCGGACTCAACCTGGCAGCAGTCGAGATGGAAAACATCCTGACCTCGCTCGGCTTCTCACAGACCGCGAAGATGTCGAACTCGGAGGCCGTGCCGAGCTTGCGTGACGGCGTCATCGAAGAGCTGCCCATCAGCCTGCAATCGAAGATGAGCTTCGTGCCGCCGACCTGGCGCGTGGACATCAGCATTGAAGAGGACCTGGTGGAAGAGGTCGCGCGGCACGCCGGCTACGACCGGATCGCGACGGAGCTTCCGGCCTCAGGCATCGCGGGCGAGTACCAGCCGGACGAGCTGCAGAAGCTCTCCATGCGCGGCGCGCTGGTCGCCAACGGCTACGACGAGGCCATCAGCTTCAGCTTCATTGATGCCGGACACGACGAGACGTTCGAGCTCATTCCTGAGTTCGCAGCGCGTGAAGAGAAAGGTGAGCAGGGCTTTGTGACGCTGAGCAATTCGATCATCGAAGGCGCGACGCGGATGCGCCCGACGCTGCTCGCGGGACTGTTGAGCGCGGTCCGGCACAACTTCAATCACGGCACGCGCGACGTGCGCCTCTTCGAGACTGGGCGCATCTTCCTGGCCCATGAAAAGAGGCTGGCGGGGATGAGCGATGAGAAAAATCCTTTGCCGCTTGAGCGTGAGGCGCTGGCGCTCGTTGCGACCGGCGGCGCGACCGAAGAGATGCGTGCCGGTCACGAACGCGAGCTCGATTTTTACGATCTCAAGGGCGCGCTCGAAGCGGCCGTGGACGCGATGAACCTCCTGCCCCTGCTGTTCGAGGCCGCGAGCGCGCGTCACCTGCGCGAAGGGCAGTCCGCCGTCATCAGTTTGAGTGACGGGAAGCGCATCGGTTACCTCGGCAGGCTCTCGGAAGAGATCGCCGCCGAATACAAGTTTCGCCAGCCGGTGTACGTCGCAGAGCTGGACCTGACCGCCCTGCTTGAAGCGCCTGAGGCGACTGTGCTATACACGCCGCTCGCGCGTTATCCATCGGTGACGCGCGATGTCTCGCTGCTGGTCGCGCGCCGCACGGGTCTGGCCGAGCTGCTCGCGGCCGTCAACGCACAAGAGGTCGAGTTCTGCCGCGACGCGAAACTGGTCGGAGTCTACGAGGGCGCGTCGCTGCCGGAAGGCAAACGCTCCGTCACGCTCCGCCTCGAATATCGCGCGGACGAACAGACGCTGCGCGATGAAGAGGTGGACGAGATGCACAAGCGTATCGTCAGCGCGCTCGAAGAGAAATTCGACGCGCAGCAGAGGGCTTGAAAGAGCGGAAGAGGCGTGCGCCGAACGACACGAACGCTCGGCCATCGCTTTTCGGTGGTGACCTAAATTCAACTCTCTGGGCTTTCTCTGCGACTTCTCTGCGTCTCCGCGTTGAGATGATGCTGCAACATATTCACCGCAGAGACGCAGAGTTCACGCAGAGAGACACAGAGAAAAACAATTTAGGACACGACTCGCTTTTCTTCTGGCTTCTGACTCCTGACTTCTGTATTCTACGATTTGAGTCTTGCGCTCATGCTCGCCTAAGTAGCATAATCAGAAAAGTTCGTCTAACGCGCCGCAATGGTTCCCTCTGGAGAAAAGAGATGGTCGGATTATCGGGACTGGAAAAATTCTCACATCTGGAAGACAAAATTTACCGCACCATCGA
>JAFBAJ010000841.1 GCA_019247865.1 Acidobacteriota bacterium | reverse complement strand
AAGGAGAGCACGGCAGCGCTCCTTGATGAAGCTCAAACCTACGCCGCTCGAACTCCCGCCGGGACATGGCAGCGCGTCGCCGCTTACACGGCCATCGCGCGCCTCGCCGCACGCATCTCCGATACGAAACGCTTCTGGGAGCTCGCGCCGGAAGTCGTGCGCGCGGCCAATGCGGTGGAAGATTACGCGGGCGACGAAGACGCGATCGAGATTGCTTTGGATGACAGCCGTGCTGACTCAGCCGAAGCTTTGGAGCCGCTCGGCATCGCGGACGAGGTGTTTCGTCTCGACGTTTTTTTTGCGACAATGGCGCGGCTCGATGAGGAAAAAGCTTTAACGTCAGCGCGCACGCTCGGCAGCGAACGCGCAAGAGCTTTCGCTCTGCTCGCGATTGCAAAAGTAATGCTCAACACAGAAGTCAGAAGCCAGAAGTCAGAAGCCGGAATAAAACCTCGCTTCTCCTTCTGGCTCCTGACTTCTGACTACTGCTCTTGAATATGCCTCGTTTCACTTCATTCTCGCGCCATTCGTTCGGGGTGCGCAATCGCGCGCCGTGGAACAAGATCATCCTGCATTCGTTCCATCAGTTTCACGACAACGACCTCTTCACGTCTGCGGCGGCGATGAGCTACTTCGGATTGCTGACGCTCTTTCCGGCGCTGCTGCTCCTGCTGACCATCAGCAGCAGCATTCCTGCCGGAGCGCAGATGCTGACGCAGTTCGTCAGAATTTTTCCGGCCTCGGCTGATTTCCTGCGGACGACGATTCGCTCGCTGGAGAACGTCAACACTGGCGTCGTCATCAGCTGCGTGGTCGTCGTGCTGTGGGCCGGCTCGTGGGTCTTCGCCGTCATCGAGCGAGCGCTCAATCGCGTCTGGGGCTCGACGCCGCGCACCTTTTTTCACGGCCGCGCGCTGACGCTCGCCATGATCGGCAGCGTCGGGGTGGTGCTCCTGATCTCAGTCCTCCTGACCTCCATCGCGGTCTTCCTGCAGGACATGCTCTCGCGCCTGCCCCTGCGCGTGCTGGAGCGCTGGACGATCCTCACGCTCCTCGGCAGTGCGTTCTGGCAGATAATCTTTGCGCTCGGCAGCATTCTGCTGACCGTCCTGATCTTCATCGTCGTCTATCGCTTCATGCCGAACACGGAAGTCACGATCAGGGACACGATTCCGGGCGCGGTCGTGAGCGGCGTGCTGTGGGAGATGGGTAAATATATCTTCGCCTGGCTGCTGCACTATTTTCATTACGATCAGATCTACGGCTCGGTCGGCGCGGTCGTCGCCGTGCTCACCTGGAGCTACGTCTCCAGCCTCATCCTCCTCTTCGGAGCACAACTGACCGCCGTCTTTCACCGCGAGCATCCGCTGGAAAAAATCCCGACCTCGTCCGCCGACGCCGCCACCGCGCCGATGTGATGCTGATCTCCGATTTCGATTACGAGCTGCCGGAAGAGCTGATCGCGCAGCATCCTTTGGAGCGGCGCGACGCGTCGCGGATGCTGGTGCTGGAGCGCGCGGCTGAGAGGTTCGAGGATCAGAGCTTTGCCTCGTTTCCGTCGTACGTGCGGGCGGGCGATGTGGTGGTGGTCAACAACACGCGCGTCTTTCCGGCGCGGCTCTACGGTCGGCGCGAGCCTTCGGGCGGACGCGTCGAGCTGTTTCTGATTCGTGAGCAGGAGCCGGGCGTGTGGGAGACCTTAGCGCGTCCCGCGCGCAGGTTGAAGGCGGGCACGCAGCTCACTTTCGGTGACGGGCGGATGCAGGCAGAGGTCTTGGCCGAGCATGCGGACGGCCGCCGCACGGTGCGCTTTAGCTGC
Organism: Acidobacteriota bacterium; assembly: GCA_019247865.1. GTDB lineage: Bacteria > Acidobacteriota > Blastocatellia > Pyrinomonadales > Pyrinomonadaceae > JACMLC01. The sequence goes on along the minus strand of JAFBAJ010000841.1, from coordinate 1,181 downwards.
GCGGGCTCTTTCGATGAGGCGCTCGATGAGCTGGGGCGCACGCCGCTCCCGCCCTACATCAAACGCGTTGAGGAAGCGGCCGTCGAAGACCGCGAGCGTTATCAAACGGTCTACGCGAGCCGGCGCGGAGCCATCGCCGCGCCGACCGCAGGGCTCCATTTCACGCCCGCTGTGCTGGACGAGCTCAAGGCTCGCGGCGCAGAGATGATTGAGCTCACGCTGCACGTCGGCTACGGCACGTTCGAGCCCGTGCGCGTCAGCGACCTCAAAGACCACAGGGTCGCGCCGGAGTCTTATGAGATCAGCGCGCAGGCGGCGCGTCGGCTCAATGAAGCGCGCGCGGCGGGCGGACGCCTCATCGCAATCGGCACGACGACCACGCGCGCTCTGGAATCCGCGGCGGACGAACGGGGACGCATCACGGCCGGGGCGCGCGAGGCCGCTTTGACCATCACGCCCGGTTACAGCTTCAAAGCGGTGGACGCGCTGCTGACCAACTTTCACCTGCCGCGCTCATCCCTGCTCGCGCTCGTCGCGGCCTTCGCCGGACGCGATTTCACACTGACAGCCTACCGCCACGCCGTCGAGTCGCATTATCGCTTTTACAGTTACGGCGATTGCATGTTAATAATTTAAGTGACGGGTGTGAGGTTTGTTCTGACTCGTCACTCAGCACTCGTCACTCTTTATTTTTAGATATGGCAGTCCTGAAAAAAATTCGTTCGCGGTTCTGGGCGCAGCCGTCCGAGGGCGTTGAGGCCGAGGGATATGACGAGCCGCAGCCGTCCTCCACTCTGGTGGCGGCGCGCTATGACGTGCGTCCGCTGACGGTCGCACAACTGGACGAAGTGTGGCGGCTCGACCATCGCTGTTTCGTGGACGGCGAAGCCTATAGCCGCGACACGTTTGAATATCTGCTGACCGCGCCGGAGTGCGTCTCGTACCGCGCGGTCACGCCCGGCGGCACGATGGTCGGCTTTATCGTCGGACTCGTCGAGCCGGATCACACGGGACACATCACGACGCTCGGCGTCGCGCCAGAGCACAGGCGGCGCGGCATCGCACGCCAGATGCTGGCGAAGGTCGAGCACGGCTTTAGCCGCCGCGACGTGCGCCTCGTCCGCCTCGAAGTCCGCTCCATCAACAACGGCGCACAGCAGCTCTACCGCGAGCTCGGCTAC
>JAFBAJ010000840.1 GCA_019247865.1 Acidobacteriota bacterium | reverse complement strand
CGTCTATCAGGCGACCGGCTTTAATGAGGGTCCAGGGCTTCTCTTTCGCGGGCGCAGGCGTCTGCGCGCCGAGAGGCAGGTGCCAGAGCGAGACGAAGAGCAGAGCGATCAACAGACTTCTCATGTCAGAAATCTCCTTTGCCGCGTGATGTTTTTTTGACTTTCAAAATTCCGGCGTCTGCCAGTATAATCGAAGCGTGGCCGGTCGAAAGTTTTTTCGCACGCAAGGCCACGACGGGCAGCCCCTTTACACTGAGCCTCATCCAAACCAACCCTCAAATTTCGGGTCATACAGGAGATTTAAGATATGCGTAAATTTTTAGCGTCGGCAATGATTATCATGGCTCTCTCGCTGGCCGGGATGGCGCAGGAGGACGGGTCGCAGCAGAGCCGCGAAGAGGCGGCACGGCTCGCCAAAGCTCCGGCCGAAGTGGACGGGATCGGCCGCGCCGTCGTCTTCGTCTCGGACGAGAACGGCAATCCCGTCAAAGGCGCCTACGCCACGCTCGAATCCACCTGGGGCGGCGATCATTACTGCGAATCGTTCGGCTCGACCGGGCGCGAAGGCTCCATCGCGCTGCTGCCGATACACATGGGCACGCTCCGCCTCGTCGTCAAAGCCAAAGGCTATCAAACATCCAGAACGAACGTTTCAACCAGCTCCCTCTCAGAACCCGTGCGCGTCACACTCACGCGGAAGAGCTAAAGCAAACGTGCAATAACCATGTAGGGGCAGGGCTGGTCCCTGCCCGCGCTTTATCAACACGTGGGCAGGGACAAGCCCTGCCCCTACCGTTTATTTTTCCTGAGCCATTCGCCGACGACCTCTTTCGGCGTGCGCTTGTTCCCGTCCACTTCGTAGTTCAAACGGCGCATCTCCTCAGTGCTGATGGCATTGCGGAGAGAGTCGAGGACTGCCTGCACGACGGGCGAGCGCGAGAGCGCGTCGCGGCGCAGGAGAATGACGGCCTCGTAGGGCGGGAAGTAATGCCTGTCGTCTGTGAGCTGGAAGAGGTCGAGCGCGGCGATGAGGCCGTCGGTCGAGTTGCCCGCGATGAGGTCAACCTGTCCGGTCGCGAGCGCGCGATAGGTCAGCGACAAATCCATCTCGCGCACGGAGGCGAGCTCCAGCCCGTACGTGCGCGCCAGGCCCGGATAGCCGTCCGGCCGATTTTTGAAGTCCTGCCCGAAGCCCGCGCGCCACTCACGCGCGTGCGGCGCGGCGTCTGAGATCGTCTTGAGGTTCAGCCTGCGCGCATCAGCCCCGCGCACCAGCATCGCAAAGTCGTTGCTGAAGCCGAGCGGTGGACTGACCTCGACCTTAAACTTTTCGGCGTACTCGCTTTTGACCTGTTCGTAAACGGCGCGCGTGTCTGTGATCGGCGGATGCTTGAGAATCGCCGTGTAAGAGGTGCCCGTGTACTCCGGATAAAAATCTATCCGGCCCGCGACCAGCGCGTCGTGGCAGAGATTGCCGCCGAGCTCGAACTGTCGCTCGACCTGCATGCCGCGAGCCTCAAGCGATTGCGCCACCAGCTCCGCGAGAATCACGCTCTCCGTAAAATCCTTCGAGCCGACGACGAAGCGCGCAGAGTTCTGCGGCGTGCCCTGTGTTCTGGCTGAAGCGGACTTCGCGCGCCACGCCGCATATGCTCCGAAAGCTAAAACCAGCGCCAACGCGGCCCACGCGAGGCGGCGGATGAGAACGCGGCTTGTTCCAACTTTCGGCGGCGCGCTGGTGTCGAAACGCTTTTCCCAGAGGCCGAGCAGAAAGTCTGCCGCGAGCGCCATCAGCGCGGCCGGGACTGCGCCCGCGAGAATCAGAATGTTGTCGTACTGCCGGAGGCCGCGAAAGATATAGGTGCCGAGGCCCCCCGCGCCGACGACCGCCGCGATGGTCGCGACGCCGACGTTGATCACGACCGCAACGCGCACGCCCGTTAAGATGACGCTCATCGCCAGCGGCAGCTCGACCTGCCACAAAATCTGCCGCCCGGTCATCCACATCGCAACCGCGGCTTCGCGCACGTTCGAGTCCACGCCGAGGATGCCTGTGACAGTGTTGCGGATGATGGGCAGCAGCGCGTAGAGCACGAGCGCGACGATGGCCGTCCGCGCGCCGATGCCGCCGATGAAGGGCAATGGAATCAGAAAGCCGAAGAGCGCGAGGCTCGGCACGGTCTGCATGATGTTGGCCGTGCCGAGCACCGGGCCGCGCAGCTTAGGATGGCGCGTCAGCAGAATGCCGATGGGCAAACCGACGGCGACGGCGATGGAGGTCGAGAGCATGACCAGCCAGAGGTGCTGCGCGATGAGCGCCAGCATCTCGCTCCGATTCTCGACGAGAAACTGCCAGAGCCTCATCCGCGCCTCCACGAAG
>JAFBAJ010000830.1 GCA_019247865.1 Acidobacteriota bacterium | reverse complement strand
CGCCTGGGAGCGCGGGCAGGAGCTGGTCGTACACGGCTGGATCTACGGCTTGACCGACGGACTGCTGCGCGATCTGAACGTCGGCATCGCCGGACAGGACGAACTCCTGACGGTCTATCAGGAGGCGCTGTCCACCCTGCACACGATAGACGCCCAGCCGTGAGGCCGTATAATGGTACTCGCCTGCTTTTAGTCCTTTAATACAGTAGGGGCAGGGCTTGTCCCTGCCCGCCGCGCGAACGCGCGCATTGAATAAGTGCAAAACCGACTATCGTCCTCGTGGACGATGCGGGCAGGGACCAGCCCTGCCCCTACATTCCTTAGGTTAATTGAGACATGCCTCGTACTGCTTGCCCCCATTCGAGCGGTTGGTCGCTCTCGCACATCACGCAGCGTCTCTCAGCTTTGCTGCTCGCGTGCGGCATCGTCTGCGGACTGATATCGCTGGCCGCCTCGAAGACCCATGCACAGACCTTCAACGATCCGGGTTTCGTGACAGAGCTGCTGACCACGCTTCCGCCTTACAAGCCGGTCGGACTTACCTTCGCGCCCGACGGCAGAATTTTTATCTGGCAGGAGAACGGCGTCGTACGCATCTACAAGAACGGCGCGCTGCTGCCGACGCCTTTCGTTAATTTACAGCCGCACGTCAATACCTTTAACGATCGCGGGCTGCTCGGCATGGCGCTCGACCCGAGCTTTGCCACGAACGGTTACGTCTACCTGCTCTATACTTATGAAGAGGGCAGCGACCCGAACAGCATGACGCCTAAGACCGCGCGCCTGACGCGTGTCAAAGCAGACCCGGCGAATCCGGATGTCGCGCTCGCGGGCAGCGAGACGGTTCTCCTCGGCAGCATCGGCGTTCCGCCGTGCAGCAACTATCCGGCGGGAGCAGACTGCATTCCTTCCGACTCGGACACGCACACCATCGGGACGCTCCGGTTCGCGCCCGACGGCAAGCTCTTCGTCAGCATCGGCGACGGCGCGGGCTATGTGGATGCAGACCCGCTGGCGCTGCGCGCGCAGAACCTCGACAGCTACTCCGGAAAGATCCTGCGCATCAATCGTGACGGGAGCGCGCCCGGCGATAATCCTTTCGACGACGGCACGAATTCCGTCCGCTCCAAAGTCTATGCTTACGGCCTGCGCAATCCGTACCGCTTCACTTTGCAGCCGACGACCGGAGAGCTTTTCCTAGGCGATGTCGGCTGGTTCTCCTTTGAAGAGATCAATCGCGGGCGCGGGGCGAACTTCGGCTGGCCCTGTTATGAAGGACACCTGCCGCAGCCGCTCTATCAGGCGGCCTTCGAGCAGTGCCGCGAGATGTCGCCGGGCGCGGTCACGCCGCCGCTCTACACCTACGACCACATGGAAGGCAACTCGGTCATCGGCGGCAGCTTCTACACGGGGACGCAGTATCCGTCGCAGTATCGCGGCAACTATTTTTTCGCGGACTACGGCTACGGCTTTATTCGCCGGATGAGTTTCGACGCGAGCGGGCAGATGCTCGGCGTGCAGGAGTTCGTGCACGACCTGATCGCGCCGGTCTCGCTGGAGATGGGGCCGGACGGGCTGCTCTATTACATCTCTCTCTCGACCGGAGAGGTGCGGCGCATACGGTTCGAGGGGCCTGTGGCGAAGGCTGGCGCGACGCCGCGCTGGGGCTACTCTCCGCTCAATGTCTCATTGAGCAGCGCGGGCTCGCTCGATCCGGGCGGCGGGCAGCTCTCTTATCACTGGGAGTTCGGAGACGGCGCATCCTCGAACGTGGCGAACCCGGCGCATACTTACACGAGCGCGACCGCCAGAACTTTCGAGGCCGTGCTGACGGTGACAGACTCGCAGATGCGCAGCGCTGCCGACCGCGTCACGGTGACGGTCGGCAGCACGCCTCCGACGGCGACGATCACGACGCCTGCCAACGGCACGGCCGTGAGCCCCGGCGACGTGGTCAATTTTCAAGGGCTGGCGACGGACATGGACGAGACGCTGCCGCCGAGCGCGCTCGCGTGGACTGTCCTCCTGCACCATAACAATCACGTCCATCCTTCTACGACCGCGAGCGGCCCCGGCGGAAGCTTTATGGTCGAATCGCACGGCGAGGGCGTCTATTCTTACGAGCTGATCCTGACGGCGACGGACAGCAGCGGCCTCAGCAATTCAAAGAGCGTGACGCTCCCGGTCAGCGTCTCGCACCTGCCCGCGCCGTGGATCAATCAGGACATCGGCACCACTGGCGGCAGCGCGAGCTACGCCAACGGAACGTTCATAGTGCGCGGCGCGGGCGCGGACATCTGGGATGTCGCGGACGCTTTTCACTATGTCTATCAACCCTTGAACGGAGACGGCGAGATCATCGCGCGCGTCGCCTCGGTGACGAACACGCATCCGAGCGCGAAGGGCGGCATCATGATTCGTGAGGCGCTCGTCTCGAACGCGCGCCACGCGGTGCTCAATGTGACTCCGGCGGCCGGGCTGGAGTTCATGCGGCGTCGCACCACGGGCGGGACGACCGAGTACACTTCGGGCGGGAACGAGACCGCGCCGAAATGGCTCAAGCTCGTCCGCGCCGGAAATAATTTCAGCGCGTACAAATCTAACAATGGAGTGAACTGGACGCTTATCGGCACGGACACCATCAACATGTCCACGCAGGCTTACATCGGTCTGGCCGTCTCAAGCCACGAGCCGACCGCGCTCTGCTCGGCCACGTTCGAGAGCTTGAGCGTGACGAGCATCAACCAGCCGCCGTCCGTGAGCATCACGAATCCTGCGAGCGGGGCCGCCTTCAATGTTCCGGCCGTCATCACTATCGAGGCTGCGGCCAGTGACGCGGACGGCCAGCTCAGCCGCGTCGATTTTTATGCGGGCGCGACGCTCATCGGCACGGACGCGACCGCTCCGTACAGCCTGACCTGGAACAATGTTTCGCCGGGCAGTTACGCTTTGACCGCGAAGGCGACGGACAACCTCGGAGCCTCTACGACTTCGGCCGTTGTTAACATCAGCGTCAACGGC
>JAFBAJ010000681.1 GCA_019247865.1 Acidobacteriota bacterium | reverse complement strand
GCCATTATCGCAAGGCCAACGCGCTCGGCCTGCGCGAGCTGCTCTCGCTCTTCAACTGCCAGCGCGTGCCCGCGAGCCTTCTCTCTTATGATCGCTTCAGCCGCTCTTACAAGGGAGCTGACGCGGAAGAGATTCACGCCGGGCTGGAGAACGAGACTGAGCTGGTGCTGCTGCCGCAGATCATCCACGCGGCGAGCGGCGCGGCCTTTCACCAGCCGCTCGCGCAGTTGATAGACGATGAGCGCTGCGCCATCGCGCACGGTTTTGACGCAGGGCACTACAACGACGCGAGCGAGGTGGTCTGGATCGCGGCCGAGATCGAATCGAAGCTCGAAGCCGGGCGGGGCATCACGGAGATGTGGTGCGACCGGCTCGAAGGCGTAGCGCGCGCTTGCGGTTGGACGCGAGTTCGCCTGTGGCTCGTCGCGCCCGAAGGGTTTTCGGCGGAAGCGAGCGAACTGCTCGCCGCGCGCGAGGCTTATGGCTCCAGCCGCCAACAACTGGAGCTGCTGACGGCGCGCGTCGGCTTTGAGGCGGCTGCGCCCGCGCGGGACGAAGCTGCGCCGGACGAATTCGAGATGGTGATCCCGATGGGCGACGAAACGGAGCTCATCGCGGCCTCCACGCTCGAACAGATCGCCCGGCGCAACGACTTTCGCCCGGAAGAGATCAACCAGATCAAGACCGCTTTAGTGGAGGCCTGCATCAATGCCATCGAGCATAGCCTCAGTCCCGACCAAAAAATTTATCAACGCTTTCGCGTAGAAAGTGATAAATTAGTCATTACTATTTCGAGTCGCGGGGTCGTGCCGCCCAATTTGCGTGGAAAAACGGGCACAAACGGCACACATCCCGTCGAGGAACAAGAGACTAAAGACCCGACAGAACGGCGCGGCTGGGGACTGAAGCTGATTCGCACACTGATGGACGAAGTGGAATTTGAGCGTGTGGATGACGGAACCCGCCTGCGCATGACCAAGTATCTACGAAAACAGTGATGCGTGATGAGCGTTGACTGAGGGGGTTACTGCTCGACGCTTACCGACTTTCACCATCACCATCTTTAAGTAAGAGGGGAGCTTACCTGAGATGGCTGAATACCCTGCGAGCCAACCGGTGCAAAGCCACTGTATCGGAGTTACGGCGGTGATCTATGCGAGCGACTATCTCAACAAGTTGAGCGGCGAGCGCATCGAGCGTGAATGTCGCCGCCAGTTAGAAGCGGGCTGTCGCGCACTGGTCATCAATTTCAGAGACACCGAGCTGGTCAACAGCATCGGCGTCTCTATTCTTTTGGGCGTCATTGAAGCGGCCGAGACGGCTGGCGCACAGCTCGTTTTCTCGGATGTCAATCATCAGACGGTCGAGCTCTTTGAGATGCTTGGGCTGACTCGTCATGTCGCGCTGGCGGCCAGCGAGCAGGATGCTTTCGACACTCTCTCGGAGTTCGTCACGGCCGCGAATCAGGTCGGTCACTGAAGGGGTTTCGTTTCACCATCTGAGCCACATGCAGAAACTCTTACACACCTTTGCCGCCCTCGCAGACCTCGGGCAGGAGATCGCCGACACCGGCGATTTTCAGGAGATGGTGCGCACGTCGCTGCATCTCGTGCTCGGCTCGCTGGCGATCATGCGCGGCGCGGTGACTGAATATGACAGCGACGCGCGCGCCCTGCGGTTTCTCGCGGCGCGCGGCCTCGGCGGAGAGCTGCCGGAATATCTGACGCTCGATTCGGAGACGGTCGATGGGCTGCTCCACGCAGGGCTCAGCGCCCTGACCTTTGAGAGCGAAGAGGCGGGCCACGTCATGCTGGCGCGTCATCGCAAGTTTCTGGCGGCGCATCGGATCGAGCTGCTGCTGCCGCTCGTCGTGCGCGGCCGCCTGGTTGGCCTGATCCTGCTCGGAGACAAAGCGAGCGGTGAGGCTTTCACTGCGGAAGACCGCGACGTGCTGTGCGCGATGGGGCGGCACATCGGCGTCGGCATCCAGGAGCGCCGCCTGCTCGAAGAGCTGGAGCACCGTGCGATTGAGAATCGCCATCTCTACGAAGACCTGCGCGCCATCTATCAGGACACTGTGCGCGCCTTCGCCGCCGCCATCGATTGTAAGGACAAGTACACGCAGGGCCATTCCGAGCGCGTCGGCAAGTACAGCGAGATCATCGCGCGCGAGATGGGCTGGAGCGATGAAGAGGTCGAAGGCATTGCCGTCGCGGGATACCTGCACGACATCGGCAAGCTCGTCGTCGAGCGTGACATACTCAACGCGCCGTACCGGATCGACGCCAAACAATCGAGCGAACTCAATCGCCATCCGGCTGCCGGGTACGAGATCCTCTCGCCGATTCATCATCCATACGCGGACATCTCTTTGATGGCGCGATATCATCACGAGCGCCTTGACGGTCGCGGCTATCCGGAAGGTCTGACCGGCGACCAGATTCCGCTCGGAGCCAAGATCGTCGCGCTGGCCGATTCCTTCGATGCGATGACGACCGACCGCCCCTACAAGCGCCGCCGCTCGCTCGACGAAGTGGTCGAGGATTTCCGCCGCAACACCGGCAAGCAGTTCGATCCCGAAGTCGTCATCGCCCTCTGCCGCGCGCTCCTCAAAGAGATCAACGGCGAAACCGGCGACCGCCGCATCCTGCGCCTGCTCGGCAAAGGCTATGTCGATAAAGAGCTCATCGCCCCGCTCATCTCGGAACTGATTACAGAATTAGAATCCGGCACACACATGACTGCCGCGCAAGCCTGAAGAAAACTTTTCCGGCTACGAAGGTACAAAAATAGCTGTTGGGTGCGACGCGTCAATCAGGGATTAAACGCTAAAGTGCGTGAAAAGAACTGAAGCACGCGGGTTTCTATCCGCTCCCGGATTTTGTTGCCGTGATCCCCGCCCTGATAAACTTCAAAGATGTGCGGAATACTTCTCTCAGTCAGTTCGTCTGCAAACTTACGGCTCGCAATGCGGATATGAGAAAATTCCTCGTTCTGCCCGTAGTCAATGTAAATCCCATGTAATTTCAGAAGAGATTCCCTATACTGCTCGACCATATAAAGCGGCATTTGCGAACGGAATTTTGAGTAAGCCGGTTCATTAG
>JAFBAJ010000506.1 GCA_019247865.1 Acidobacteriota bacterium | reverse complement strand
CGGTTGATGGTCGAAGCGGCCGAGTTGGTGTGCAGCGTCGCAAAGGTCAGGTGGCCCGTCTCTGCGATGCGCAGCGCCGACTCGATGGTTTCGAGGTCGCGCATTTCGCCGACCAGCACCACGTCCGGGTCCTGGCGCAGGGCCGTGCGGAGCGCGTCCGAAAAGCCGTGCGTGTCGGAGTTGACTTCGCGCTGGTTGACCAGACAGTTCTTGTGGCTGTGCAGAAACTCGATCGGGTCTTCGATGGTCAGGATGTGCTCGTGCCGGTCGTTGTTGACTTTATCAACCATCGCGGCGAGCGTCGTCGACTTACCGGAGCCGGTCGGCCCGGTGACGAGGATCAGCCCGCGCGGCTTGTCGCACAAGGTCTTGACGACGGGCGGCAGACCGAGATCTTCAAACGGCTTGATCTCGTAAGGGATGGCGCGAAAGACCGCGCCGACCGCTCCGCGCTGGTTGAAGAGGTTGGCGCGAAAGCGCGAGAGCCCTTTGACGCCGAAAGAGAAGTCGAGCTCCAGGTTCTCTTCAAAGCGGTGTTTCTGCGCGTCCGTGAGAACCGAATAGGCGAGCTGCTTGGTGTCCGCAGAGGTCATCGGGCGATAACCTTCGAGCGGCTGGAGGTGTCCGTGCACGCGTATCTGCGGCGCGGAGTTGGTCGTGATGTGTAAGTCGGAGCCTCCGGCCTCGGTCAGCTTCTTGAGCAGATCCGAGAGTGAGAGTTGCGATTGGGGTTCGTTCATGGTCATTCGTTTTAGCTCCTCGCGCGTGCCGGAGGGAAAGTGTTGAAAGCGGGGCCGGCCGGGTCTTGAAGTGGCGGCCGGCCCCGCAAGGGTTCAGGTCTAACGTTGTGATGACGAGCGCGCGCTCGTCGAGAAGGATGAGACCACCTGCTCCGACCCGGCGGCCACGCGCTCGGCTGAATCCACCGGAGCCGTCGTCGCCAGCGAGTAGATGCGCCCATCTACTTCCGTGAAATAGTAGGTCTGTGACTTGGCCGGGGTGCGCCCGTCAGCCGACGCAGGGGTCTGCGCCTGCACGACGAAGACGCGGCGACCATTGATCTCCTTCTGGAAATCGTTGACCACCCAGCCGCCCTCCTTGATCATCCGGTCGATCACCGTCCGGCGCAGAGCCGTGACGGGCACGCCGCTCAGGCTCTGGTTCTGTTTGCGCTTGGGAGCGACGTTGTTGTCCTGCGCTCCATTAGCCCCATTCGCCATTGCGACGACCGAGAGCGTCGCTTGTCCGGACGCGTTGCCGGCGTTGATGCGAAACTGCATCTCGTTGCTCTCGCCTGCGGGGCGATTCGACCAGCCGGCGGGCATCTCCACGCTCCACAGGCCGCGCGGGTGATTGTAGGTGCCGCCCGGCGTCGCTTCCGCGAGGTCGGCGGCGTTCGTATCTTTCGCGCGCAGGGCGTTCAGTTCCTGCTCCCTCAGCAGCGCGGCGCGTCTGCGCTTTTGACGAGCGCGATAGCGTCGCCACCACGCGCGTGAATGGCGACGGAAACGCTTCTTGTGGCCGGCATTGGCCGCAGAAGCTCCGTTGTTGTGCGCCGATGAGTTGGTCAGCGGCAGCATCGTGACGACTGTGAATAACATTAACAGCGATAAAGCGGCAGCGCGTAGCATAGTTCCTCCACTCTCTTTCTCTCAGGCCACCGTCTCCCGCACTACTTCCTCGATGGTGGTAATGCCGTTTCTAATTTTATGGAGGCCGGATTCACGCAGGGTGATCATGCCGTCTTCGATGGCGCGCTTGCGCAGCTCCAGCGAAGAAGCGCCGATCAGGATCAGCTCGCGTATCTCGTCCGTCACTTCCATAACCTCGTACAGGCCGACGCGACCCTTATAGCCCGTGCCATTACAGGTCTGACAACCGCGCCCCTTGTAGGTCTTCAGCGAGCGCGATTCTTCGGTCGTAAAGCCGATCTCGATCAGAGCTTCGGCGGGCGTCGGATGCTCAGTTTTGCAGTCCTTGCAGACGCGGCGAATAAGGCGCTGCGCCTGGATCAGGTTGACGCTGGTGGCGACAAGGAAAGGCTCTATGCCCATGTTCATCAGGCGAGAGATCGTGGAAGGAGCGTCGTTGGTATGGAGAGTTGAGAGAACGAGGTGACCCGTCAAGGCCGCTTTGATAGCGATCTCGGCCGTCTCGAAGTCACGGATTTCGCCGACGAGAATGATATTTGGATCCTGGCGAAGGAAGGAACGAAGCGCGGCGGCAAAGTTGAGCCCGATCTGCTCTTTCATCTGCACCTGGTTGATACCGGCCAGATTGAACTCCACCGGGTCTTCCGCCGTCATGATGTTGGTCTCGCTCGTGTTCAGCGCCTGCAGCGCAGAGTAGAGCGTGTTGGTTTTACCGGAGCCGGTCGGCCCGGTGACGAGCACCATCCCGTAGGGACGTTTGATGTTGCGCTCGAACTTGACCAGCGACTCCGGCTCGAAACCGAGCTTGGTCATGTCGAGCATGAGGTTCTCTTTATCAAGCAGGCGCAGCACGACCTTTTCGCCGAACAGCGTCGGCAGGGTCGAGACGCGGAAATCCAGTTCGCGCGAGCGCGAATCCACCTTGACCTTGATCTTGATGCGGCCGTCCTGCGGAAGCCGCTTTTCCGAGATGTCGAGCTTCGACATGATCTTCAGACGCGAGATCAGCGCGTCGCGCATCTTCAAAGGCGGATGCATGATGTCGTAGAGCAGGCCGTCTATACGAAAGCGTACTCTAAGCTCTTTCTCGTACGGCTCGATGTGTATGTCCGAGGCTCCGCGCCGGAGGGAGTCCACCATCAGGACGTTGACCAGACGCACGACGGGCGCGTCC
>JAFBAJ010000338.1 GCA_019247865.1 Acidobacteriota bacterium | reverse complement strand
CCGGCCTGACGCACACGCTCACGGAGAGCATCGGTTTGAAAAGGCTGATCGGAGAGTCCGCGGCTTTTCTGGCGGCGACCGGCAAGATTCCTCTCGCCGCGCGGTGCGACGCGGGCGTCTTCATCTCCGGCGAAACGGGCACCGGCAAAGAGATGTGCGCGCGCGCGATACATTATCTGAGCGCGCGCCTGAGCGGGCCGTTCGTGCCCGTCAACTGCGGCGCGATTCCCACGGAGCTGGTCGAGAACGAGCTCTTCGGCCACGAGCGCGGCGCGTTCACCGGAGCCCTCACAGCGCAGCACGGAATGCTGCACGAAGCCGAAGGCGGCACGCTCTTTCTGGACGAGATAGATTGTCTGCCGCCGCTCGCGCAAACCAAGCTCCTGCGTTTTCTGCAGGAGAAGGAGTATCGCCCGCTCGGCTCGACCAAAGCGCGCGTGGCGGACGTGCGTTTCCTCGCCGCCTCGAATCTCAATCCGGCGGAAGCACTGCGTCAGGGCAAGCTCCGCCGCGACCTCTATTACCGGCTCAATGTGATTCCGATCGCGCTGCCCGCCCTGCGCGAGCGTTACGAAGACATCCCGCTCCTCGCGCGCCACTTCCTCGCGCAGTACGCGGTCAAGCTCTCCAAGCCCGTCGCAGACATCACGCCCGCGGCCATCTCCAAGCTGCTCTTTTACGACTGGCCCGGCAACATACGCGAGCTGGAACACACCATCGAGCTGGCCGTGCTCGTCTCGACCTCAGACCAGCTCACAGAAGCCGAAATCTCCCTGCCGGATGCCGAGAGCGCTCTCACGGACGAGCCTTTCCAGCAGGCCAAAGCCCGGATCGTCGCGGAGTTCGAGAAGAGCTATATTCAAAAGCTCCTCCTGCTGCATCGCGGCAACATCAGCCGCGCCGCCGAGTCCGCACACAAAAACCGCCGCGCCTTCTTCCAGCTCATACGCAAACACAGAATCGACGCCAGCCTCTTCCGCTTCTCAGTCGTGTGAGCAGCCCCTGAGGGGCTTTTGATTAGGACATTTTTGAGCCTCTCGCCGGACAAAAATGTCCTACGCCTTTCGCCGCGCTAAAACGGCTCGCGTCCGACTTCTTCATCTTTCCCGCACAGACAAATATGACCGGTTCGACGGTGCGCGGAGCCGTGTGTGCGTGCTTTATGGCGCGGCCCCGGGGTTGCTTGGGGGTTAGGGTTCAGTCAAGAGGTCTGGTGCGTGAAGAGAATATGTGCGAAGCCCAACGCCCTTTCATGACCCGGCAGGTGCTCGGCCACCTGACAGAGCATTCCGGCGCGCAGGACACGCTGGAAGGCATTGTCGAATGGTGGCTGCTGGAGCAGCGCATCATCCAGCAGACGGCCGAAGTGCAGGAAGTGCTGGCGGATCTGACCGCGCAGAACCTGCTGGTCGAGACGAGGGCTGCCGACGGGCGCGTGCATTACCGCGCCAACCGCCGCAAGGCGAAAGCGATTCGCGAGCTGCTGCGCGAAGATAAATGATTCGGTTTACCGCTTGCTGCCAATCAAAATAGTGACCGTTCGCCGCTCATGGCGATTCAACGGAGGAATCAAAGATGCCTGTTCAAGTCAGCTATCCCGGCGTTTACATTCAGGAAGTTTCGAGCGGCGTGCACACCATCACCGGAGTCGCCACTTCCATCGCCGCGTTCTTCGGACGGACGGCGAAAGGGCCGATTGACAAGGCCGTGCGCTGCCTGAGCTTCGCGGACTTTCTGCGAGAGTTCGGCGGCGCTCATCCCGAGAGCGATCTGGCGCAGAGCGTCCGCCAGTTCTTCGATAACGGCGGGACGGATTGTTACGTCGTGCGTATCGCGCACAACGCCCTCAAGGCCAACATCACGCTGCTCAATTTCGCCAAGGTGGCCGCGCTGGTGGCGACCGCGAAGGACGCCGGAACGTGGGGCAACGGCGTGCATCTCGAAGTCGATTACAACACGACCAACCCGGAAGAGTCTTTCAACCTGCGAGTCATGCACGAGGACGGCGGCGTGGTCGTCGCGTCCGAATCGTTCCTCAATCTGTCGATGAATCCCAATTCGCCGCGCTATGCAACGACCTTCGTCACGCAAAGCTCGAAGCTCATCGACCTCGCTCTGGCCGGTGGCTTTAATATCGAATCGGCGCCGGTGCAGGGCTACAGCGAAGGGCGCAGGCCGCTCGACACTTCTGCAATCCCGGCCTTTCGCACGACGCTCAACAACATGATCTATCCGACGCCCGGCCCCGGCGTCGTGGCCTTGAGCAAGTTTGACATCAGCGTCAACGACGGGCCGTACACCTCGATTGACCTGCAGGCAGACCCGACGAAGTGGGTCGCCGCGGACAACACCCTGCCGCTCATCGCAGGCAAGCTGGCCGGAAAGATCAACGCGCAGCTGCCGCCCGGCGTGACTGTGGATTGCTCTTGGCAGCCTGTGCATACGGGCATGAGCGTGCTCCGCATCGTCTCGACGACCGGCAATCAATTAAGCGTCCGCATCCGGCGCTCGACCTCGAACGATCTCGCTTCAGCTTTAATGCTCGGGATAGATCAGGGCGGCATCGAGGTCACGCGGTACAGCAATCATCGTCCGGTGCCGACCGGGACTTACTACTCGGATGCGACGGTCAACACGCTCGCGGCTCTGACGCAGGACGCCTTCAGCGAGCTGACCTTTACCTCTGCGCCGCCGCCGAACGTGGTCGATCTGGACGCTTCGGGCACGAATGTGCTGACGACGACGGTCGCCGCAGACCGCTGGTACATAGACGCCCTGCCTTCGGCCGTCAACGGTCACACCGATGGCGTGCGCGAGAAGATCGCCATTCTGGCGAAGGCCATCAACGACACGCCCGGGATGCCAGCCACCGCGCAGGTCTGGGGCTATCGGCTGGCTTTGATTCCAAAGTCGGGCACGATCAATGCCTCCGTTCCCTTCAAGACGAGCAACGCGGGCGGCGCGGGCGGCACGGACATCGCAGGCTCCTTCACCGCGAACGTCAAACAATACTCGCTGGGCAACGCCGGCACCAGCCTCTTTCAGAACGGAGCCGGACAGATGGGGCGCGATGACGACGGCACGCCGCTCACGGTCGCGGATTACCTCGGCAGCGCGCTCGATCACACAGGCTTTTACTCGCTCGACAAGGTTGACCTCTTTAACCTGATGGTGCTGCCGGGCGACCGGGACATAGACGAGACGAAATACCTGCAACTGGTCGGCCCGGCCAGTATCTATTGCAACAACCATCGCGCGTTTCTGATCCTGGATGCGCCGGCCAGCTGGACGGACGTGGATCGTCCGGCGGCGGACGCTTCCGATGTCAACTCTTTCCGCCAGTTGGTGGTCAAAGATCACTCTGCGGTCTTTTATCCTAAGGTCGTTTACAGCGACGCGGGTCTCAGGAAGACCATCGGCCCGGCGGGGATGATCGCGGGCCTGATGGCGCGCACGGATTCACAGCGCGGCGTGTGGAAAGCTCCGGCCGGGACGGAAGCAGACCTGCGCGGCATTCTCGACCTCGAAGTGAACCTGACGGATTTGGAGAACGGCGTCCTCAACAAGCTCGGCGTGGATTGCCTCAGAAAATTTCCGACGGGCATCGTCAACTGGGGCGCGCGCACGCTCGACGGCTCGGACGACATCGGCTCCGAGTGGAAGTACATCCCGATCCGCCGCCTCGCGCTCTTTCTCGAAGAGTCGCTCTATCGCGGCACGCAGTGGGTCGTCTTCGAGCCGAACGACGAGCCGCTGTGGGCGAAGATCCGTCTCAACCTGAGAGCTTTCATGATGGGCCTCTTCCGCGAGGGAGCTTTTCAGGGCAGCACGCCCGACAAGGCTTTCTACGTCAAGTGCGACGGCGAGACGACCACCCAGAACGACCGCAACCTCGGCATCGTCAACATCGAAGTGGGCTTCGCCCCGCTCAAGCCGGCCGAATTCGTCGTCATCAAGATTCAGCAAATCGCCGGTGATCTGGCCGGATAATTACGAGAAGGAGCGCATGAACCGTGGCTAAAGGATTCGTCAAAAACGCGAAACGCGTGGACCCGTACAAGAACTTCAAATTCCACATCAGCTGGGACGGCAAGACCGTGCTCGGCGTGAGCAAAGTGAGCGCGCTCAAACGCACGACCGAAGTGGTCAAGCATCGCGACGGCGGCGACAACAGCACCGATCATAAATCGCCGGGGCGCACCACCTACGACGCCATCACGCTGGAGCGCGGCCTGACGCACGACCCGGAGTTTGAGAGCTGGGCGAACAAGGTTCACCCGTATGCCGGGGACGCGGCGATGGATCTGGCTAATTACAAAAAAGAGCTCACGCTCTCGATGATGAACGAGAAGGGGCACGTCGTCTATCGTTACTTCCTGCACAACTGCTGGGTCAGCGAGTACACGGCGCTGCCGGAGCTCAACGCCAACGCCAACGCCGTCGCCATCGAATCGCTCAAGATCGAGCTCGAAGGCTGGGAGCGCGACCCGGACACGAAAGAGCCGAATGAGGCCGACGCCGTTCCGGCCGCAGGCTAAGAAAACTTAGCCACGGAGACACAGAGACACGGAGCCATCAAAGCAGATGAAAGAGATGCTAAATGAAATGCCTGTCTTAGTCTCTGTGCCTCTGTGGCTCTGTGGCTAAATTCTGATGCGCGAGATGTGGCCGGTGAATCAATCAGAGCAGCTCCTGCCGTTCCCCTCTGTGCCCGGCGCGCACGGGATCGAAGGTCTGGCGCTGCGTCCGTTCGGCGTCGTCGAAGCCGATCTCGCCTTC
>JAFBAJ010000314.1 GCA_019247865.1 Acidobacteriota bacterium | reverse complement strand
GGCTTTGGAATTGGCTGAGATGCTGGCGGGCGAAGGGCGCGAAGAGTCGTCGAGGAATGAAGAGGTGGCAAGCTCCTGCGCCGGGCTGTCGCTCCTGCTGCGAACGATGCTCGGCGCGCGCCTGCCTGTGCTGGCTGCGCGGGCCGGGTGTCCGCCCCACGAAACGGAGGCGTTGCCGCGTTTCAACGCGCTCCTGCTGGCGCTGGGGCTGCGACTCGGCGGCGTGGCAGACTCGCTGCTGATTGACGAGGGGCTGTGCCTGCTCGCCGGTGTGCGGCCGGGACTCTCGCTGGCTGAGCTGCGCGCCGTGTGGGCGGAGTCGGACGAAGCGGATCACGCGCGGCTCCAGCTGGAGCTGCTGCGCCTCTTGGCGGGGCAGCGTCTCTTGAGCATGGAGGTGATGCACGTCTCTCGCCTGGAATCGGAGACGGGGGCGACGTTGCTCATCGCGGGCGATGAGACAACGAGCTTATGGTTGCTCGGTCGCGTCCTCAAGTCGGATGACGAGGTCGCGCCGATCATCTCCGCGTGGCTCGACGTGTGGGAGGAGGCCAGCGGCGTTCGTCCCGCGCTCGTTCTGGATGCGAGCGAGGCTGGCAGGCAATCGCTGCTCGCGGCGTGGCGTGCGCTGGCGGACGGGCGTTTGAGTTTGGAGGCAGCAGACCTGACGCTCTTCCTTGTGGCGCAGAGTCTGCTGCGGATGTGGGCGCGCTGGCTGCGGCAGTTCGCTGCTTCGAGCGTTCCTTATCTGCTGGAAAGTTTTATCCGCCGGAGGGGCTGGCTGGCGGCGGAGGATGGGTATTTGCTGGTCGAGTTGGAGCGCGCGCCGCTGGACATCGTGATCGAGATGGCGGGCTATCTGGAAGAGCTGGAGGGCGTCCCGTGGCTCGAACACGGGCGCATCAGATTCGTTCTACGGGAGGCGTGATGCCTTTTTTCAAGCGTAGCAAACAGGGCGAGGAAAGCACGCCGCAAAAGCCGCCGCCGACTGCCGCCGGAGGCGAGCCGCCGGACGCGCCGCTTGAGCCGGCGGCTGTGCGGGCATCGCGGACGCCCCTGCAATTGCCCGCGTCACCGCCGCAGCTCGAATTGAACGCGGGACAATATGCGAGCAGCGAAGAGCACCTGTGGGATGAATTGCGTCGCATAGACCTCTACGTGCGCGCCCAGACGATTCTCTGGCGCGAGACGACGGGCGCGAGCAAGCCTGCGCAGATGTGGGGCATGGTCAACGTGACGGATGCGGAGATGGACGCGTACCTGCAATCGCCGTTCTTGCCTTTGGATTACGCGGCGGCAGGAGTCGAAGATTCCGTCGCCGGTTTCTGGCAGACGATCAAAGTGCTGGCCGAGAGCATCAGGACGCGCATCGAAATGACTCCGCCGGATGTGCCCCTGCGCCTCGAAACGCTGAGGACTCTCTTTCGTCTTTCAGACCTTGAATACAACGTCCTGCTCGTCTGTCTCCTGCCTGAGCTGGACGGGCGATACCGGAGGCTCTTCGGCTACTTGCAGGACGACGCCTCGCGCGTCAACCCGTCGGTCGAACTCGTCCTCAACCTCCTGCGACGAACCGACCCGGATGCGGATGCCGGGCGCGCCGTCTTTGCGAGCGCCTCGCCGCTGCTGGAAAACCATCTGCTCATCCTGCGCGGCGACGCAGAGAGCGAAGAGCCTTTGAGCGTCCGCTCAGTTCGCGTGGACGACCGCATGGCGGGTTACCTGACCGGGAGCGACGCGCTTGACTCGCGGCTCAGGGGCATCGTCCGGTGGGAGCGTGAGCACGCCCTGTGGGAGGATTTAATCATCGAGCCGGAGCGACAGGCACAGCTCGAAGACCTGAGCGAGTGGTATCGGAGTTTGCGGGACGGAGCGGGCGGCAGCCTGACGCTCTTTCTGCGCGGGCCGGAGGGCGGGGGGCGGCTGACTGCTGCGCGCGCCTTCTGCACGGCGACGCAGACGCCGCTCCTGTTCGTGGATGCGGCGGCCGTCCGGCGCTCGCCTGACGATGATGAGCTGCTCATCGACCTGGCCTACCGCGAGGCGAAGCTGCTGGGCGCGGCGCTCTACTGGGCGCGTTGCGAGCAACTGCTGGATGCTTCCTGCCCGCCGCACATCTGGTCACATCTCACGGCCGCCGCCGAAAAATTTCGCGGCCTCACTTTTCTCGCCAGCAGCGCGGCCTGGGAACCGTCAGGCTGTTTTCACGAAACGCCCTATTTGCGCCTCGACTTTCCGATGCCCGCGTATGAGCTGCGGCGTCGCATCTGGGAGGCGCGCCTCCCGCCCGCAGAGCAATTCGCAGAGCCCGCGCCGGAGCGGAGCGCGCTCGCAGACCGGCTCGCCAACAGTTTTCAGTTGACCGAGGGGCAGATCGTCGACGCGCTCTGCACGGCGCGCGAAGAGGCTCTGAGGCGTGAGCCGCAGGAGCCGCGGCTCACCGTCTCAGACCTCTACGACGGCTGCCGCCGCCAGTCGAATCGCAGCCTCGCCGCCTTCGCGCGTCGCCTTGAGCCGCACGCCGGATTCAGCTTCGAGCACCTGATTCTGCCGCCGCCCAACAAGCGGCAGCTCGATGACCTGCGCTTTCGCATCTCGGCCCGGTCTCAGGTGCGCAGGCAGTTTGAAAAGCGTCTCACGTTGGGGCGCGGGCTGATCGCGCTCTTCACCGGAGCTTCGGGGACGGGCAAGACGATGGCCGCCGGGCTGCTGGCGCAGGAGCAGGGCGTAGACCTCTACAAGATCGATCTCTCGGCGGTGGTCAGCAAGTACGTCGGCGAGACGGAAAAGAACCTCAACACCGTCTTCGCCGAAGCCGAAGACGCCAACGCCATTATCTTCTTTGATGAGGGCGAGGCGCTCTTCGGCCAGCGCGGCAGCAAGAACGAGTCGGGGCAGGACCGTTGGGCGAACATGGAGATCAACTACCTCCTGCAACGCGTCGAGGAATACACGGGCGTGGTCATCCTCGCCTCCAACCTGCGACAGAACATCGACGAAGCCTTCATGCGC
>JAFBAJ010000179.1 GCA_019247865.1 Acidobacteriota bacterium | reverse complement strand
CTCCGCGCGGACTATTTTTTCGATGTCGCGCACCAGCGCCGGACGCTTGCCGCTCTCCGCGCCGAGCGAATGGATTGCGACGCGGTACGTCTTTCCATCGACCTTGAATTCGTCGAGCGTCCAGTCGGGCGCGATCTCGGTCGGCGTGTCGATTAGGACATCGTAATTCGGAAACTCCCAGACGCGCTGCTCCATGCTCTCCATGCGCCCGTTGATGATGCGCCAGCCTCCGGGCGGCTCGATCTCAAGCTGAACCGGGTCCGATTTGTGACCGGCGAGGTACATGAAGATTGAGCCGCCGTTAAAGTTGGCGTGGCGCGTGTCGAGCTGCGAGAAGGTGCCCGAGAGGTCGTTGCCGAAGACCTTGTAGGCGACGGTCAGGCTCTGCGCGCCGCGCGTCTCGACGCGCCAGGTCTGGTTGTCAGTCCGCGCGATGAGCGGCGTCACCGACGCGCAGTCCTTGTTCGGCAGGCACGCGAGCGAAGCGCGAAACTCCTGCACGTTCTTCGCAAAGTCGAAGACGGCGTAACGCCCTGGCGTCCAGCGCGGCATCTGAAAATCGAGCGTCTCCGCCGGAAAGCCGCTCTCCGTCTCGATCTCGATGCTGACCTCGAAGAGATGCGAGGCCGGGCGCGTCATCGCCAGCCGGTACGTGATGCGCCCCACAGGAGCCGGCACCTCCTGCGCGGGCGCGAGCTGCACTGCGCCGAGCAGCAGTGCGCAAACGAAAGCGAGACGAAGAAACGTGCGGCGGCGACGGCTATTCATAAACGAGTGCTCCAAATTTTTGTATGCTGGGGAGGCGCGATTATCTGTTCCTTTCATCTCCGCTGTCAAAGCTTTTAATTGAGCCACTGCTAATTCTTCTTGACGCGTCCGATGCTGCTCGGCTAGTTTTCTTCAAGAGATGACCGAGCGACTTTATTATCACGATTCGCATCTGACGGAATTCGAGGCGACGGTCGTCGCCATCACGCCGCGCACGAGCGGCTGGGCGACGGTCAGGCTCGACCGCACGGCCTTTTACCCGACGGGCGGCGGGCAGCCGAGCGACACCGGAACCCTGGGCGGCGCGCGCGTCGTCGAGTGCATAGACGAAGAGGAGGCGGGCGTGCTGCACGTCATCCACGGCAGTCCTCCGCCCATCGGCGCGGTCGTGCGCGGGCACGTGGACTGGGAGCGGCGGCTCGACCACCTGCAACAGCACACAGGGCAGCATCTCATCTCGCAAGCCTTCATGGAGCTCTTCAAGGCCGAGACGCGCGGCTTTCGCATGATGGAGCAGGTGTCGGAGATAGACCTGGAGCTCGACCATCCGACCACGGAGAAGATCGAGCGCGCCATCGCGCTCGCCAATCGCGTGATCTGGGAAGACCGCCCGGTGACTGCGCGTGAGGTGACGAAGGATGAGGCCGCGCGTCTCTCTCTGCGCAAGGAATCGCAGCGCGAAGGCTTGCTGCGACTGATCGAGGTCGAAGGTTTTGACCTCACGCCCTGCGGCGGCACGCACGCGCACCGGACGGGCGAGGTCGGCCTCGTCGCAGTCCGCTCGTGGGAACGCGCCAAAGGCATGACGCGCATCGAGTTCGTCGCAGGATGCCGCGCGCACGCAGACTACATGCATGTCAACGCGGTCGCGCGCGACGTGGCGGCGCAGTTCAGCGTCGGCCTCGATGAAGCGTCCGCTTCGGTCGCGCGCCTGCTGGAAGAGAACAAAGTCCTGGCGCGGCGCGTGCGCGCGCTCGAAGAGATCGCGGCGCGCGTCGAGGCCGAAGAGCTGCTGAATGAAGCGCCATCGCGTGAAGGCGCGGCGCGCGTCGTCGCCAGAGTTTTTGACGGACTCGATGCGGAAGGCTTAAAAAGGCTCGCGCTCGCACTGATCGCGCATCCGCAGACGGTCGCGCTGCTGGGCTCGCGCGAAGCTGACGCGGCCCGCCTCATCTTCGCACGCTCGCCGGAAGCGGCGGGCGACATGAACCAACTGATGCGCGAAGCGTGCGCGCTCGTCGAAGGGCGCGGCGGCGGTCGCCCGGACATGGCACAGGGCGGCGGGCACGCTCTCGACAAACTCGACGACGCCGTGCGGCTGGCCGCGCGCCAGCTCACGGGCGATTAACA
>JAFBAJ010000041.1 GCA_019247865.1 Acidobacteriota bacterium | reverse complement strand
GCCGCGCGAGTTCAACTGGTGCGTCGGCGTCGTGCTGCTGGTGCTGACGCTGCTGCTCTCGTTCACGGGTTATCTGTTGCCGGACGATCAGCTCGGCTTCTGGGCTGTGACGGTGGGGACGAACATGGCGCGCGCCACGCCGATGCTCGGCAGCGAGGGGCCGTTCGGGCCGCAACTGGGGATGACGCCGTTCAATGACGTGAGGTTTGGTCTGCTCGGCGGCTCGATCGTGGACTCGAATGCCTTGCTGCGCTCGTATATCTGGCACTGCATCGGCATTCCGCTCGTGGCCTCGATCTTCATGGCCGTGCATTTCTGGCGCATACGCAAGGACGGAGGCATCTCCGGCCCCGCGCCCGTGATGCTCGAAACGGAGATGAAGGCTGTGAAGAAGAAATGATGGTCTTTGGTCTTAGGGCTTTGGTCTTTGATGTCTGACTCAAGTTGCGCCAGACATCAAAGACCTAAGACCAAAGCCCTAAGACCATTTTCGGAGAAAGTTTGATGGAAAAGCGTTCAGGACTGACTCCCGGCAGGATCGCTTTGCTGGTCGTGTTGGCGCTCATCGTGATTGCGGCCTTCTTCGTCGAAGACTGGCATCAGTTATGGACGATTGTCTCGACGCCCGATAACGTGCCGATCGTCGCGCTGATTCCGCTGGTCATCTTCTTTACGTGGATCGGCCTCCGGCAGGCGAAGGCGAACGACGAGCTGGTCGAGCAGTTGGAGGGCGACCCGCAGCTCGCCAAGACTTCGCACCGCAAGGCGCTGCCCTGGCGTCCGGGCTGGGCGAGGGAACTGCACGTCTGGCCGTATCTCGTGCGCGTAGAGTTTCTGGCCGCAGTCATCGTGACGGTCATCCTCTTTGTCTGGTCGATTACCCTCAACGCGCCACTCGAAGAGCCGGCCAATCCGAACCTGACGATGAATCCCTCGAAGGCTCCCTGGTACTTTCTGGGCTTGCAGGAGATGCTCGTCTACTTCGACCCGTGGATCGCGGGCGTCGTGATGCCTTCGCTGATTATGATCGGCCTGATGGTCTTTCCGTATGTGGACTCGAACCCTTTGGGGAACGGCTACTACACCATCAAGCAGCGCCGGTTCGCGCTCGGCATGTTCGGCATCGGGTGGCTGACGTGGATCCTGCTCATCATCATCGGGACTTTCATACGCGGGCCGGGCTGGGTCTGGTTCTGGCCCGGACAGCGCTGGGATCACAACGTGGTCGTGAACGACCGCAACGTGGACCTGCACGATTGGTTCGCGCAGAAGCTCGGTTTGAGTTTCCTCTCGGCCAATCCGTTCAAGTTCATTTTCGGGATGGTGGTCGTCGGCCTCTTCTTTCTGGCCTGCGGCATCTTCCTGCACTGGCTCATGAACCGCAACGAGTTCGAGCGGAAGATCCTGGCGCGGACGAGCCTCCTGCAATATCTCACCTTTCAGTTCTTTGCGATCACGGTGCTCTTCGCGTTGCCGGCCAAGCTCATTCTGCGGCTGGCGATGAATATCAAGTATGTCTGGGTGACGCCCTGGTTCAACATTTGAAGCGACACGGCGGAGGAATAAAAAGCGGTGGCAGACTCTCCAGAGACTGATGCGATCATCAAAAAAGAGCCTGATGTGCCGGCTCAGGACCCGATAGTCAGGCGTTCGACGAGCGGCATCCTGCTCATTTGCGCGCTGCTCCTGGCCGCCGTGCTGGGCTGGGCTCTGATGGACGAAATCTACCTTCAGCGCCCGTGGAAGAGCATGCAGCAGGAGTTCGTCAAGCGCGAGAACCGCCTGCTCAAGCGCATGCGCGACAACACCCGGAAGACTGAGAGCGAGGTCAAACAGAGCGCCGAGTATCAACAGCTCGACGCCGAGGCCAAAGCCGCCAGAGAGGAGATCGCCCCGCGCCAGAAAGAGATCGACCAGCGCGTCCGCGTGATCGAGAGCCAGCTCGGCTCCATCACGGACACCTACCAGAACGTGCGCGGCGAGATCACGGTCGACAACTATCGCATCGAGACGGCGCACAGCAAGTCCAAACAGGACAGCATCCGCCAGGGCATCGAGAAGAAGAAGCAGGAAGCGCACACCATCTACTGGCCCGCGGACGACGGCTCCGGCAAGACCACCAAGACGCAGCTCAACTACCTGCAGATGGAGCAGCGTTACAACGACCTCAAGGCCAAGAAGTCCGAGTTGACGACGGCGCGCGGCGACCTGCTGAAAAAGCCGGGCGAGCTCGATAAGAAGCGCGAAGAGTATCTCAAGAACAACGTCGTCGGCCTGACGACCGAAGCCATCAACAATCTCATCAAGCGCAATCAGAGCTTCGATTTCAAGATGCGGCAGATCAACGTGCAGGGCGACACCCTCGTCGACCGCTGCGAGACCTGTCACCTCGGCGTGCGCGAGCCGCTCAACATCACCGCCACGGACATGCGCCCGGTCGTCAATAAGAAGATCAAGAAAGCGGACGACCTCGCGCACGCTTTCGTCAGCCACCCGAACAAAGAGCTGCTGGAGATACACAATCCGGATCGCTTCGGCTGTTCGAGCTGTCACGGCGGCAACGGCCGCGCGACGACGAATGTCGAGAAGGGACACGGCCAGAACAAGTTCTGGCTTCACCCGCTCTTCGACAAAGAGAACATGCAGGCGGGCTGCCAGCAGTGCCACTCTTCCGACCGCGTCCTGCAGGGCGCGAACGTGCTCAACCTCGGCAAAGACCTCTTCCAGTATCGCGGCTGCGTCGGCTGCCATCGTTACGAGGGCTTTGACCGCGAGACGGACGCGCTGGCGAACGCGCGCCAGTCCATCACGCAGCTCGAAGAGCAGATCGCCATTAACG
>JAFBAJ010000824.1 GCA_019247865.1 Acidobacteriota bacterium | reverse complement strand
TTCGTCGGCCCGCACGGCATAGGGAGCTGGGAAGACCTTGAGTATAAGCTGGCCGTGGATCGTATGGCGAAGGACCGTAGTTTTCGCGTTTTTCTGGTTCTGCTGCCGGGGCTCTCCGAGCCCTTCGACACGAGTCAGCTCCCGCCCTTCCTGAGCACGCGCACCTGGGTTGATTTGAGGAAGGGCATCGAAGACGCGCGCAGCTTTCAGTCGCTCATCAACGCCATCAAAGGGCTCCCGCTCGGCCCCGAACGTCCGATTGAGCCGCGCGACGACGTCTGCCCGTACCGCGGCCTGCAAGCCTTCGACGAAGAGCACGCGGAACTCTTCTTCGGGCGCGAGGGCGACATCCAGCGCCTCATCGAAAAACTGAAGACGACGCGCTTCCTCGCGGTCTTGGGCGCTTCGGGTAGCGGCAAGTCCTCGCTCGTACGCGCCGGAGTCGTGCCCGCGCTCAAAAGAGGCGTGCTGCCCGAGAGCGACACGTGGACGATTCGCGTCTTCACGCCCGGCGCGCACCCGCTCGCCAACCTCGCTGCCAACCTCCTGCGCCTGCACCCGGAGCAGTCCATGAGCCGAACGCTCGACGAGATGAACACGGACGAGCGCACGCTTCACCTGGCCGTCTCGCTCGCCTTCGCCGAACGCCACGCGAACGAGCGTGTCGTCTGGGTCGTGGATCAGTTCGAGGAGATTTTCACGCTCTGCAACGACGAGCGTGAGCGCGCGCAGTTTCTCTCCAACCTGCTCTACGCGGCCTTCATCCCCGGCGGCCGCAACGCCGTCGTGCTCACCCTGCGTGCGGACTTTTATCAGAAGTGCGCTGCCTATCCGGAACTATCCGAGCGCATCGCGGCGAATCAATTCCTCGTCAGCCCGATGCACGAAGAGAACTTGAAACAGGCGATTGAAGAGCCCGCCTGGCACGTCGGGCTCGAATTCGAGCAGGGCCTGGTCGAGACGATTTTCGATGACATACAGAGCCAGCCGGGCGCGCTCCCGCTCCTCGAACACGCGCTGCTGGAATTATGGGAGCGCCGGCGCGGGAATCTGCTGACGCTCGAAGCCTACCGCGAGAGCGGCGGCGTTCAGGGCGCGATTGCCAAGCGCGCCGATGCCATCTACGACTCGTTCACCACCGAGCAGCAACAGATCGTGCGCCGCATCATGCTGCGCCTCACACAGCCCGGCGAAGGGACCGAAGACACGCGCCGCCGCGCGTCGATGGACGAGCTCGTCACGCGCATGGGCGAGAATAAAGCCGTCGAGGACGTCACGCAGACGATGGCGAACGCGCGCCTGCTGACCACGGACGAAGAGCCCGGCAAGCAGGTCGTCGACGTGTCACACGAGGCGCTGATTCGCGGCTGGCCCAGGCTGCGGAAGTGGATCGAGGAAGACCGCGCGGGCCTGCGCATCCTGCGCCGCCTGACCGAAGTCGCGCGCGAATGGCAACCGACGAAAGACGAAAGCCTTCTTTACCGCGGCGCACGTCTCGCACAGGCCGCCGAGTGGCGCGAGCGCAACGAGGGTGCGCTGAACGAGCTTGAGCGCGAGTTTTTGGACGCGAGCATGGCCGCGCAGCGTGCCGTCGAGCGGCGGAAGAGGCAAGCCGTCATTGCCCTGGCCGTCGGCCTCGTCGTCGCAGTGGCTCTCGCCATGCTTGCGGTCGTCCAATGGCGGCGGGCCGACGAGCAGGCGCAGATAGCTGTCGCCAGACAACTGGCGGCGGAATCCTACGCGCAGATAGAGACACGGCCCGATCTCGGCCTGCTGCTCGGCGTTGAGGCCAACCGCGTCAAGGAAATTTTCGGAGCCCGCAGAACCCTGCTCCTCGACATGCTCTACCGCGAACACATCTCGACCTACCTTCACGGGCCGGCGGACAGAGTTAATAAAATTGTCTTCAGTCCTGACGGAAAGCTGCTGGCCGGGGGCAGCGGCGGGGCGAGCGGCAGAGACAACTCGGTCTGGCTCTGGGACGCCGCTTCCGGCCAGCCCACCGGAGCGCCCCTCACCGGCCACCAGAGTCAAGTCAACTGCGTGGCTTTCAGCCCGGACGGAAAACTTCTGGCTTCCGGCGACCAGACAGGCGGCATCATTTTGTGGGATGTTGCCACCCGAAAGCCTCTCGGAACTGCTCTGATGGGGCAGCGGAATGGCATCTACAGTCTGGCCTTCAGCGCCGACAGTAAAATTCTGGCGTCGGGCGGCATTAACTACGAGCCGGCGGCGACAGGGGAAATTTATCTGTGGGA
>JAFBAJ010000261.1 GCA_019247865.1 Acidobacteriota bacterium | reverse complement strand
TGGCAGGCAGAGATTGCCGAGTTGCAAAAGATATTGTCCGGGTTTGACTTGAGAGTGGAGCGCAAGTGGGGAAAGCCCTGCTACACCATGGATGGAACGAACGTCGTCATCATCCAGGGCTTCAAGGAATATTGCGCGCTCGGCTTCTTTCAGGGGGCGTTGCTGACGGACCCGAACAAGCTGCTGGTACAGCTCGGGCAGGTTCAGGCCGGGCGGGTGATGAAGTTCACCAGCGCGAGCGAGATAACGAAGAAGACGGCCACGATCAAGGCTTACCTGCGCGAGGCTGTGGCGGCCGCAAAGGCCGGCATGAAGGTCGAGACGAAACCCGCGAAGCTTCCCCTGCCCGAAGAGTTGAAGCAGAAGTTCCGCAAAGACGGGAAATTCAAGCGCGCGTTCGAGGCGCTGACGCCGGGCCGGCAAAGGGGATATCTGTTTCACTTCACCGGTGCGAAGCAATCCGCGACGCGCACCGCGCGGATCGAGAAAGCGATGCCTGCGATCTTCGCAGGGCGCGGGTTTCTCGAGCGGCGGTAGATCATTACATGGGTTAGCGACAGCACTACGCCACTAACCGTCGGTGTAGCAGTCGCCGCATCACAGATGACCCACACTCACGATCCTTTGCGCTTGACGACCTTCTGCAACGTCTCATCAATCCGCATCTGCCTGCCGTCGCCCCCTTGGACCGTCGCTGACCTCCTTCAAATCCTCGGCGGTAAAGCCGCGACGCTTCTTAGAGGCTTTCACGATAGAGGTCCCTTTCGTTCCTGCTGGCGGGACGCATGCTGATAATGCTGGCACCTTCGCGGCCGAGGCGAACGAACCCAACCACGATGTCGCCGCGCGCATTCACGCCGATCGCGCGCCAGCGGAGCCGCCGAGCGATCCTCTGGCTTTTTGACGCAAGAAGCGTCCGAGCAGGCGGCGCTTACCCTTCCGCGGAACGAGCTTGACGTCACTAATCAGCTTCGCCCCACCCTTGCGTCGTTCCAACGTGATCTTGCGACTATGGAAGGCCTCAAGCTCTGCACGATGCGCCACACTGACGATAGTGGCGACCGGCAGCTCCTTCGTCACCATGTCCATCAGCCTGTCCTGGCTCTTGTCGTCGAGCGCCGAGGTCGCCTCATCCAGTACGACGATATCCGGATTGTGCAACAGGAGCCGCGCGAATGCGAGGCGTTGCTTCTCGCCGCCCGAGAGGGTCTGGTCCCATGGCGCGTCGTCCTCGATCTTCTCTTTAAGATGATCAAGCCCGACTTTGTGCAGCACTTCGCCAATCTGCTGGACGTTCCAGTCGTCGGCTGCGCCGGGGTAAGCGACCGCCCGGCGCAGCGTTCCCGAGGGAATGTAAGGCCGCTGCGGCAGCATGAACAGCCGCCGATCCGGATGAAAATTGACGCGGCCTGAGCCCCACGGCCATAAACCCGCGATCGCGCGCACCAACGTGCTCTTCCCCGAACCGGATTCACCCGCGACGAGAAGCCGCTCGCCGGGCGCGACCACAACCTCGGTCTCGTCGACGACAGCGGTACCGTCGTCGAGCGACACCTTGAGTTCGCTTAGCGTGAGCATCGCCTCGCCCTCGGTCTCGCCACGCTGGATGCGGCCGAGGCTGTCGGCCTCTTCAGCTCGCTCCAGCCCATCGAGCGACATCATCAGAGAGGCGATACGGCGCGCGCAGGCATTCCAGTCGGCCAGCCGCGGATAATTGTCGACGAGCCAACCGAACGCGCCCTGCACGATAGTAAAAGCGGAGGCCGCTTGCATAACCTCGCCAAGCGTCATGCTGCCGTCGAGGAATTTCGGCGCGCAGAGCAGGAGAGGAACGACGGGGGCGACCAGGCTCGATCCCTGCGAGACGAACGTGGTGCGCATGTGCTGGCCGGCCAGTCGCGCCCATTGCCGCAGCACCTTGGCAAAAGTCTTATCGATGCCGTCGCGCTCTTCTTCCTCGCCGCCAAGCAATGCAATGCTCTCACCGTTCTCACGAACGCGGGTGAGCGTGTAGCGGAATTCGGCTTCGGCCTGGTT
>JAFBAJ010000714.1 GCA_019247865.1 Acidobacteriota bacterium | reverse complement strand
AAAGTGACGGTCGGAATTTCGGTTGTCATCGGATTCGTGGAGCCTGCGGCCGGACTCTGTCCCGCCAGCAGGAAAGATAGCATCAGCGTCGCAAGCGTTCTCATCAGATACCTCCGAGACGGCGCAGAGCCCAGACGTGACACTCGTGGAAGAAACGCCCTTCAAGCTCTGTCTCGTCGAGCCATTCGAGTTCGTGTTCGGCCTCTCCCCGCTGCTCGCTCGTGAAGTCCGCCGCGTAGAAGACGGCGTGCATCCGGTAGTGCTCCGCGCCGGCGGAAAAGTATTGGATGGCCTCGCCTATTTTGTGCCGCAGCCGGACGGCGCGCGCCAGCTCTTCCAGGACTTCGCGCCTGATCGTGTCGGCGGGCGTCTCTTCCGGCAGCGAACCGCCGCCCGGCAGAAAATATCCGCGCACGCCGCGCACAGCGGCGACACGCCCGCGCTCGTCCACGATGACCGCGTAGGCCGCCGGGCGCGGCTCGTACTCAATGCCGGCGAGAACGTTTCCGAACGTCACTTCTACAACAGGCTCTTCACTCATCGTAATGCACCACATGCTGGAGGGCTGCGGGCAACTCTCGCAGCACCCCCGTCAGAAAGGAGGGCAGGAGCGGCAGCTTCGACAGCGCTTCGGGCTGCCGCGCGTGCCAGCGAAAAGTCAGCCGTGTCCCACTCTCCTCTTCGATGCTTTGGAACGAATCAAGCTCCAGATACTTGCATCCGTCCGGCAGACGCATCAGGAAATAGAGCGCGAGCTCGTGATAGCTCTGACCGGCGTACGCGAAAAAATTCTCGACGAACCAGAGCGTGCCTTCGACTTCGACCGCGACGCTCATCTCCTCCATCATCTCTCGCCGGAGAGTCGCGCAAGCATAATCATCATGTTGCTCCTCCGGGGCTCCAACGCAGCACTTCCGAATCGTCCGCGACCTCTGCGAGCAACTGGCTCATCGTCTTCGCCAGGATCGGATGGAGCAGGGCGGGCGACAGCTCTGCGAGCGGAGTGAGGACGAAACGGCGCAGGTGCAGGCGCGGGTGCGGGAGGACGAGAAAGTCCGTCTCGCGCGTCTGTGTGCCGTAGAGCAGAAGATCGAGGTCTATGTTGCGCGGGCCGCGCGGGACATCGCGGCGGCGACCGAGTGCGTATTCGACGCGCAGCAGGCGGGCCAGCGTCTGTTCGGGCGTGAGGCTTTGAAGGCGCAGCTCCGCCACCATGTTGAGGAACGGCGGCTGCTCGCGCACGTCCACCGGCTCCGTCTCGTAGACGTGCGAGAGCCGCTTGACCGCGAGCCCGGCCGACAGCATCCCACGCACCCCGAGCAGCAGATTCAAAGCCCTGTCGCCCAGGTTCGAGCCGAGGCTGACATAAGCCTGCACCGCTTCCGGAGTCTGCGGCCTGTGGTCTGAGGGCTCTTCTTTCTTCGCGCGCATGATTTGATAAGTATGTTACACTGAGGCCGTGCGCAATTGAAATTCCGAGTCGCAGGGGAAAATCCTCTGTGCCTCCTGATTAACTTTATTCCAGCGGTGCGTCGCGTTTGACGCATCCGGGCGGGTTTCAGGCAAGCCCCGTCCAGACACAAATGGCTCGCAGAAAATTTCGCGGTAATCAACGGCACGAACCCGTCACGGAACGCTCTTTTCAAGAGTTCCTCTCTTCCACGCCTGCTCCGCAAACTTCCCGCACGGAGCTGATGCGCCTCGTGCGCGGTGGCGAAGACACTTTCCTTGAGCTAAAGGTCAAGCTCTCAAACACTGAGAAGATCGCGCAGGAGATCGTCGCGCTCGCCAACACGGGCGGCGGACTGATGGTCTTCGGCGTCAACGATCAACTGCGCGTCGAGGGCCTCGACGACGCCGAAGCCGTGCAGGACGACCTCGTGCGGCTCTGCCGCGAAGAGATTCACCCGCCGCTCGTGCCCTTCATCGACCGCATCGCCTTCGATAACGGGCGGCGCATCGTCGCGCTCGACATCGAAGGCAAGCGGCGTCCGTATCGCACGCGCGACGGCCGTTTTTTCCTGCGCATCGGTTCGGAGAAACGCGAGGCGACGCGCGAAGAATTGTCGGCGCTGATGGACGAGGCGCGGCCCTTCGGCTATGAGAACGTGCCCGTGCTCGGCTCAAGCGAGTCCGACATCGACGAAGCGCATCTGTGGAGTTTCGTCCGCGAATTTGAGGGCGACGCTTTTGAGCAGGAGGCGACGCTGAACGGCTATCCGACGGGCGAGGTGCTCAAGCGCGACCTGCTGCTGGCGGCGGGCAACATGGGCGAGGTCGTCCCGACCGTCGCCGGGCTGCTGCTGTTCGGACGCCACGAACGGGTCGCCGAACTCTTG
>JAFBAJ010000590.1 GCA_019247865.1 Acidobacteriota bacterium | reverse complement strand
ACGAGATTGCGCTCAATATTCTACTTGCGGGATTGACTATCATCTTCCTGCTCGCGGTTGTCACCTTGCAGCCGTTTGCTATCTATTCCGGCGCGCGGCAAAGCATCTTTGTCCTCGTCTCTTTGCTCGTCTGTCTGATCCCGACGACCATCGGCGGATTGCTCTCGGCCATCGGCATCGCGGGCATGGATAGATTAGTGCAGCACAATGTGCTTGCCATGTCCGGGCGCGCGGTGGAGGCGGCCGGTGATGTGAACACTTTGCTCCTGGACAAGACGGGCACGATCACGCTCGGCAATCGGCAGGCGGCAGCGTTCATTGCGCTCAACGGCGTGTATGAACAGGAACTGGCTCTGGCAGCACAACTCTCATCGCTCTCCGATGAAACGCCGGAAGGCCGCTCTATCGTCGTGCTGGCGAAACAACGGTTTGCTTTACGCGGAGGAGAGTTCGGGCCGCATGAAGCGCATTTCATTCCCTTCACGGCGCAGACGCGCATGTCCGGTGTGGACTTTGACGGGCGCGAGATTCGCAAAGGCGCAGTGGATGCCGTCGAGCGTTACGTGGTCGCTCATGGTGGCAGCATGCCGCCGGAGCTGCGCGGCATCGTCGAGCGCATCTCCAAAGACGGCGGCACTCCACTCGTCGTCGCAGACGGCAAGCGTCCGCTCGGCGTCATCTGCCTCAAAGACATCGTGAAGCGTGGGCTGAGCGAGCGATTCAATCAGCTCCGCCAGATGGGCATCAAGACCGTGATGATTACCGGCGACAACCCTTTAACCGCCGCGACCATTGCGCGTGAGGCGGGCGTTGACGACTTTCTGGCCGAGGCTACCCCCGAAGATAAAATGGCGCTCATCAGGCGCGAACAGGCCGGCGGCAAGCTGGTCGCGATGACAGGCGACGGAACCAACGACGCTCCGGCGCTGGCGCAGGCAGATGTCGGCGTGGCGATGAACACGGGCACACAGGCCGCGAAAGAAGCCGGCAACATGGTTGACTTGGATTCCAATCCGACGAAACTGATCGAAATCGTCGAGATCGGCAAGCAACTCCTGATGACGCGCGGCGCGCTCACGACATTTTCGATTGCCAACGATGTGGCAAAGTACTTCGCCATCATCCCGGCCATGTTCGCGAGCGCATTTCCGGTCTTGAATGCGCTCAACATCATGGGTTTGAAGACGCCGCAGTCTGCGATTCTCTCGGCGGTGATTTTCAACGCGCTGGTTATCATCGCGCTGATTCCCTTAGCGTTGCGCGGCGTCAAATATCGTCCGATGTCTGCTGCCGCACTGCTCAGGCGGAACCTGCTGCTCTACGGACTCGGTGGGCTTGTCGTGCCCTTCGTCGGCATCAAGCTCATTGACATCATTATTACAGCCATCGGGCTGGCATGAGAGGCTATGTTGATGAGAAAGAATTTCTTAACGGCCATTCTGATGACCGTCGTGACGATGCTCTTGCTGGGGCTGGCATATCCCCTGGCAGTAACCATGCTCGCGCAGTTTATTTTTCCAGACACAGCCAACGGACAGTTAATCAGAGCGGAAGACGGTCACATCATCGGCTCAAGAATTATCGGTCAAACTTTCACGTCGCCCGCCTATTTCCATTCGCGCCCGAGCGCAGCCGGAGTGGTGGGCTACGATGCCAACAACTCTTCCGGCTCAAATCTTGGCCCGACGAATCAGAAGTTGATTGACCGCGTGAAAGCTGACGCCGCGAAACTGCAAGCCGAAAATCCGGGCGCGACAGTTCCGGTTGACCTGGTGACAACTTCCGGCTCCGGTCTTGACCCGCACATCTCGCCCGCCGCAGCAGAGTTTCAGGTGCGACGCGTCGCACGCGAACGTGGGCTGAGCGAGGCGCAGGTGCGTGATCTCATAAGTGCAAATACTAGCGGGCGACAGCTTGGTTTTTGGGGCGAGCCTGTCGTCAATGTGCTCACGCTCAATCTATCGCTCGACGAAATCAAAACGGTGAATAAATAGAAAACTTCAAATCTTTCAATGCTGGAAGTTAACCGCAGGCCATCACCCGAATCGCTTCTCGCTAAACTCAAGGAGGGCGAGAGGGCACGCCTTCGTGTTTACATAGGGGCTGCGGCTGGCGTCGGCAAGACCTACCAGATGCTTGAAGAGGCACACCTCTTGAAAAAGCAGGGCGTGGATATCAGTCTTGCCTTCATCGAGACGCATCAGCGAATAGAGACTCAGGAGTTAATCGGCAATCTTGAGCGCATACCGCTCCGGCGCATTGAGTATCGCGGCGTAACGCTGGAAGAGATGGATGTTGAAGCGGTCATCAGGCGGCGACCGACAATGGCCCTGGTGGATGAACTGGCGCACACAAATGTGCCAGGCTCGAAGAATCATAAACGCTGCGAGGATGTGCTCGAAATTCTTGCGGCGGGAATCTCCGTTATTACCGCCGTCAACGTCCAGCATCTCGAATCCCTGAACGATGTGGTGGCACGCATCACAGGCGTGCGCGTCAAGGAAACCATTCCCGACAGCTTCCTGCGCCGCGCAGATGAAGTCGTCAACGTGGATGTCTCAATTGACACATTGCGCACACGCCTGCGGCAGGGCAAAATCTACGGAGTCGAAAAGATCGAGCAGGCGCTTAACAACTTCTTCCGCAAAGGAAACCTCACAGCCTTAAGAGAGTTGGCTTTGCGGCAGACTGCCGAAGATCAGGCCGCACGCGCGCATGATTATCGCGAACGCGAAGGACTTGAACAGGCAGCTATCCCTGAGAAGGTAATGGTCGCGATAGCCTCGCACGGGAGCGCAAAACGCCTCCTGCGGGTAGGCTCACGCATCGCGGGGCGGCTCGCCTCCGACTGGTATGCCGTCTACGTCGAGACGCCCCGCGAAGAGCCAGGGCGGATCAAGCCTGAAGACCACGCAGCACTGACAGAGAATATTAGTTTCGCTCAAGAGCTTGGGGCCAAGGTGGTCAAGCTCAAAAGTAAACAAGTGGCAGATGCTTTGATAGATTTCGCACGGCGCGAGGGCATTACTCATGTCGTCTTCGGGCAATCGGCCCGCTCGCGCTGGGATGTGTTGCTGCGCGGCTCTGTTATTAATCGTTTCCTGGCCGAAGTGCATGACGCGACCGTTCAGGTTGTGCCCATTAGACCTGACCCGGTGAATAAGAAATCAGGGGAATGATCTACTTGACACACGATGAGGATTTATTGGACTCCACCATTCAAAACAGATGAAGAATTGCCACCCTACCGATCAACATTTGTCTCAAGCAGATAATTACCCAATCATTCTTTACCCAGCAAAGCACGCAGCGTCAGCTTCTTGCTGCCCCGCATCGTCTCATAGACCTCTAAGTGTCCATTGACAATTCTAGCGAAAACCGCAAAGGCCCTGAGTGGGTGTTGCATAAGCTGTATCTGCTTGACGAACTCGACGAGGTAATAGTCGCTCGCCAGCATGAAGGTATTAATCATGATGCCGGCCTTGCGGCAGGCCTGTATCTCTTTGAAGGTTTCGTCCATCACGAACGGGTCGAGCCCCATCGGGTTTTTGTAGAGCCTGCGCCCAGTCGCATCACTCGCGCCGCCGCGCCCGGACGAAGCGGAGACCGTCGCGCCCGCTTCCAGAAAGCAGGCCGTCGGCTTGCCGTCTGTGACCATCACGATCTGCTTCATCTCTTTGCGCTGTGCCTGCAGGAGGCGGCGCGCGAGGCGCAGTCCCTCGGCCGTGTTCGTGTGATACGGGCCGACCTGCGTCGTGGCGAGCTTCGCCATCGGCAGCTCTTCCGCCGAATCGTGAAAGAGCACGATCTTCAAAGAGTCGCCCGGATACTGTGTGCGGATGAGATGGGAGAGCGCGAGCGCGACCTTCTTCGCCGGAGTGAAGCGGTCTTCGCCGTAGAGGATCATCGAGTGCGAGCAGTCGAGCATCACGACCGTCGCGCACGACGATTGGTAATCGCATTGGTGCACATGCAGGTCGCCGTACTCCATATTGAGCGGGACGCCGAGGCCCTCGCGCTTGATGGCGGACATCAGCGTCGCGTTGACATCCAGGTTGATGGTGTCGCCGAACTCGTAGAGCTTAGAAGCCTGCGCCGCCTCGATGCCGGTCGAGAGATGCTGCGTGTCATGCCGCCCGACAGAGCTTTTGCCCATGCTGCCGAGCAGGCCGCGCAAAGTTTTATAGCCGAGAAAATCCAGCCCCTTCTCCGTGACCTCGAAATGCACATCGCGCGGCAGTGGCTCGCCCACTTCCCCCTGCCCGCCGCGCCGCCCTTCGCGCCGCTCGCGGGGCTGTTCCTCCGTCAGCTTTAAGTAGCCCTCTTCGACCAGCCGCTCGATCAGCTCGTTCAGCATCTCTTCGAGCAAAGAGCCCTTGAACTTGCCCTCGTTGTCGGCCAGCATCTCCTGGATCTGCTGCTCGTCGATCAACCCCTGCTCCAGCATCGCCTGCAAGAGCGCCCGCCGCAAAGCATCGAGCGACGTGTCCGGCTCTCGCCGCTGCCGCGTCCAGTAATAGTCGTCATCGTAACCCGACTGCAACACGGAATCCTGCAACCCCTCCATCAGGTCGCCCAGGTTGATGCCGCTGATGTCGAGACCCTTGAACTTTGAATAGCGTGTGAACTTCA
>JAFBAJ010000583.1 GCA_019247865.1 Acidobacteriota bacterium | reverse complement strand
GATTACATCGCGAACGTGCAGGCGCGCATGCAGCGCGAAGGACGGATCAAGGTCTACACAGACGTGCTCACGCGGATGCAGGACGAAGAGCCGCCCGCCGCCGCGCCGCGCATGCCGCAGGGACTCCCGCAGGGCTTCCCGCCGCCGACCAATTAACAGAAAGTCCCAGGTCTAAAAGTCCCAGGTCCCAAGTCAAGAACGTGTCTTTGACTTGGGACCTGGGACTTTCTGACCTGGGACTTTCTTTTTAAGCCGCGCCTTTTCTCAAGCCGGACAAGACCTGCTCCTTCATCTCCGTGCTCAATCCGTTCAGGCCGTCCTCGATCTTGAAACGCTTGTTGAGCGTCTGCGTCAGCTTCTCCGGCTCGTAGCCTGCGTCCTTCCAGGCTTGCCTGATCTGCGCGTCAAGCGTCGCGTGGCGCGTGTCGGGTGCGGCCTGCGGCGTCTGTGATGCGGGCGCAGGGGATTGAGCCGTGGCCGCTTTGGCCTTTGCGCCTCCGCCGCCGCGAGCAGCTTTCTCCATCTCCTCACGGCTCGCGATCCCGCGCTTGACCTCGAAGCCCAGGAGCGCCAGCGCGCGCCCGACCGAGCTGGTCTCGCAGTTCTCCAGATAGCTCGTCTTATTGACGTAACTTTCGCCGCGCACTTCAAAGGCGTGGCCGGTCGCCGACGGCATGGTGTCTTCCGAAGTCCTGTACACTTCTGCGCGGATGAGGACGAAGCCCGCCTCGCGGTCATGTTCGATGATCGAAGTCAGGATTCGCCCGGCCGGATAAGCATTATAAAACTGCTCTATCCTCTCGGCGACTGGGACATAGTCTTCAAAGCGGTCACGGCTCATTGCTCTCTCATCCTTTCTGCTTTCGGCTCTCAATCTTTTACCACCAACCGAGCAGCTTCCACCACCCGAAACCGATGGCCGTCCAGATTAAGATATTCGGCACGGAGACGGCCAGCCCCAGCCACCACCAGGTGCGCTGGCGAACGTAGCCCGCGCTGAAGAAGAGCGGGGCCGGGGTCGTCCCGTAATGCGTGAGCGAGGCGTTGAGGTTTGAAAAGTATGCGAGTGAGAGGACTGCGAGCGTCGGCGGCGCGCCGCTCGCGATGATGACGACGAGGAAGGGAATGTACATCGCCGTCGCGTGCGCGGTGATGCTCGCAAAGGCGTAGTGCGCGTAGAAGTAGATGAGCAGCAGGCAGGCGAGCGCAGCCCACCACTTCCAGCCGCTCGTGAGACTGGCCGCAGCCTCCGCAAAGCGCTTTGTCAGTCCGGCTTCGCCCAGCGCCTCGGCCATCCGCACCAGCCCGCCATACCAGATAAAAACATCCCACGCGCCGCGCTCCGCGATCAGGTCCTCCCATTCCAGCACGCCGCTCAGGAGCAGCACGCAGATGCCGAGCAGCGCGACCACCGTGTAGTTCAAATTGTGCCACCATTTTTTTTTTAATGATACGGCGACCACCGAGAAGACCAGCAGCATCAGCTTTTCGTGCAGCGACATGCGACCCATCTGTTCCAGCTCGCGCGCAGCGTAATCGGCGGCTTCGGGCGTGCGCTTGATCTCCGGCGGATAGAGCTTATAGAGCAGCAGCGGCACGACGACGAGCGAGACGAGCCCCGGCACAATCGAGCCGAGCAGCCAGCGCGCGTAACTCAGCTCAATGCCTGCCGTCTCTTTCGCAAACTTTGCGATGAGGGCGTTCGACGCCTGCCCCGTGAGGAACATCGCGCAGATGATGACATCGCACTGGTAGATGAGCGGCAGCAGGAAGGCTCCGAGCCTGCGCGCGGTCTCGCCCGGACGCGATTCATAAGTCTCCGAGATGCTCTTGGCGATGGGAAAGATGATGCCGCCCGCGCGCGCGCCGTTCGACGGAATGACGGAAGCCAGCACCATGTCGGTCGAGATCAGCGCGTAGCCCAGCCCGAGCGTGCGATGACCGATGGCGCGCACAAAGACGAGCGCGATGCGCCTTCCGAGTCCCGTCTTGATCATCCCGCGCGAGATCATAAAGGCTGCCAGCACGAGCCAGACGATAGGGTCGGCATAGCCTTTGAGCGCGCTCTCGACCGGCAGCGCGCCGCTGATGGCCGCCGCAGAGACTCCGAGCAG
>JAFBAJ010000473.1 GCA_019247865.1 Acidobacteriota bacterium | reverse complement strand
CATACCTATCATCTGCGCACGGCCGGGAACTCCGTCCAGCGCGAGATGGAGCGGCGCGAGCTGGGCACGCAGGTGCAGGCCGGGATCGACAAGCTCTCGCCGGACTTGAGGACCTGCGTCATCCTGCGCGACATAGAGGAGCTGAGCTATCA
Source organism: Acidobacteriota bacterium (assembly GCA_019247865.1). Classification (GTDB taxonomy): domain Bacteria; phylum Acidobacteriota; class Blastocatellia; order Pyrinomonadales; family Pyrinomonadaceae; genus JACMLC01. Next base: position 3,206 of record JAFBAJ010000473.1, on the reverse strand, counting down.
GGAGATAGTCGATCTTTTGCAGATCCCGGAAGGGACGGTCAAGTCACGCATCAATCGCGGGCGCATCGAGCTGGCGAAGATTTTAAGAAGGATGCGCGTGGTGGCGATGACTTAACAAGCTTTTAGACAAAAGCCGGGCGGGCGTTGCGTCTCTGTGATAGCTGGAAGATGGCGCGGACTCGCTCTTATTTGGAAATTTACCATGAGGGGATAGAAACGATTACCGAGATGCTTTGCGCAGATTTTGAAGAACGCCTGACGGATTATCTGGACGGCGCGCTCGATGCCCAGACCAGTCGTGATGTTGCGGAGCACGCGCTGCGCTGTCCCGTCTGTCATGAGCTGTTGAGCGAAGTGAAGAACACGATGCAGGCTTGCCTGTTGGCCGAAGCCCCCGCGGCCCCCGCCGAGCTGGAAGCGCGTATCCTCGCGCAGACCATGCCGGAAACGGCCATGACCTGCGAAGAATTTGAAGAATGCCTGACCGATTACCTGGACGGATTTCTGCCCGCCCCGCTCTTTCATCGCTGGGAGCGGCACGCCGCGCTCTGTGAGCGTTGCACCGAGCTGCCCGGACAGGTCGTCCGCTCCATCGGAGCCTGTTACACCTACATCAGCGAAGAGCTGCCCGTCCCCTACGGACTCCACGAGAGAATTTTGCAGGCCACGCTCGGCACGACCCGCTCGGAGCTGGTGCAGGCTCCTTTGGGCGCGCGTCTCGCGGCCTGGATGCGCGGCCTGCTCGACCCGCTCATCTCGCCGCAGCTCGCGACCGTCGCCACGATGCTGCTCCTGGCTGTGCTCGTTCTGACCAACACAGTCTCCGCGGACGGCTCCATCGGAGGAATGTACAGCGCGAGCCTCAAGCTGGCCGAGCAGAGCTATTCGCAGGGCGCGAGCCGCGCCGTCAAGCCGATCACGGACGATCTGGACCGGCTCACCAACGGCATCACGACGACGCTGATGGAAGGCAACCGGCAGAACCGTAACAGCGAGCCGAAACCTGAGAACGCGCCGGACCAGAAGCCGGAGCAGAAGGAACAGAAGTAGGCCGTCAGGGGCGGGGAAAAGAGATGATCTGCGCTTACCATCCAAGAAATCAGGCGGTCGTCCAGTGCAACGGTTGCGCGCGCCCCCTGTGCCCGGCCTGCGATCATCGCATTCGCGGTTTCCCTTTCTGTCAGGACTGCATCGTCGCCGGCGTCGAGATGCTCAGGCATCAGTCGCAAGCCTCTCCCGTACCCATCATTCGCCGCAAAAGCTCGCCGCTCGTCGCGACGCTGCTGTCGCTCTTCTGTCCGGGCCTGGGCGCGGCCTACAACGGCCAGACCTCGAAGGCCATCGTGCAGTTCGCCATCTTCGCGAGCTTCTTCCAGATGTCCATCGTGACCGAGGGCATGCTGCTCTTCATCCTGGGCTTCGCCGGGACGTGGCTCTTCGCGGCGGTGGACGCCTGCCGCACTGCTCAGTTGATGCGCGCGGGGCTCGCGCCGGATGCGGCCGAAGATGTCGTGGCGCGCAGGCTCTACGGCAACCCTTTGGCGTGGAGCCTGACGCTGCTCGTCATCGGGACGGTCTTTCTGCTCCACACGATGCTCGGCATACGCCTCCCGGTGCAGCAATTTCTGCCCGTGCTGCTGGTCGGGCTCGGCATCTATATCCTGACCGACTGGCTGCGGCGACGCACCAAGAGAGAGCGCCTGACGCCCGCCTTCGACGCGCATCATCCGCCGCCTTCGGTCGTCAGCTCGCCGCTCGATGCCGCGCGCTTTCGGACGGGCGAGCTGGTGACGCAGGTCTCCGCGCGCGAGGTCAAACAGTTTCCGTTCGAGCCGCGACCGTAAATCCGAGGCGGAGATTTTTTTAGCTTTCGCCTTTGGCGTTTTACCTTTATGATGAGGGACGGGATTTTTAAGCAGAGAGGTCTTCAAAAGTCATGTTAGCTTTCTTCAACGCAGCGGGCCGGTGGGGCGGCATCTTAACCATCATCGCACTCGTCATTACTCTCCTGACCACGCTCATCAAATTCGTCGCGTTCCTGATGACGGCCATCAAGATCATGATCATCCTGATGTTCGTCGGAGTGATGCTGGTCATCATTCTCTCCATCCTGCGCGGACGCCGCGCGCGCCGACGCGAAGCCGAAGAGCTTTAGAAAAGTAAAACCGGTCTTTGTACTTTGGTCTTTGTGCCCTGCCTTTCCGGTTCAGTTTGAATTCTGAAACTCAAGCCGGCAGAGCGTGCAAAGGCCAAAGTACAAAGACCAAAGACCGTTTCTCACCGGTTGCAATCAACGCCCGCGTGTGATAGTTTGCCCTCCCTTTGCAGCATAAATGCGCGCCGGCGTGCTTTCAGAAATAGGCTGAACAGCGCGTGCGACGTGGGCTGCATTCTTCAGGCAGGTCATTAAAGCAATCGTCCTGTAATTTTTTTGTTCGCACAAGTCGCCCTCGTCCGGCAGGCTGTGCCTTTTCGCGTCGCTCCGCGCGGCCACAAGTTTTTCGCGCGCAAAGACGCTCAAAAGGAGCACATTAATGATGGTTAGAGACGACCGTTTCTACGCTTTTATCGTTGCACATACCTCGCGTTCCCGCTCTCGCATTCGCCGCATCGCCATTCACAAACGCTGGCTCAAGCTCACAGCCTTCGCGGCCTTCGTCGTCGCCTGCGCTGCGCTCTACGGCTTTTACGGGCTGGCGCAGCAGGCCCGGCACATGCAGACCGAGAGCGAAAACATGCGCCTGCGCGCCGAGAACGAGCGCCAGCGCGTGCAGTTGGAGAAATTAAATAACCGGATCGAAGCGGTCGAAGATACTTCGCGCCGCCTGGTCGAGATGTCCGGCGCGATGAGCGACGGCAAGCTGCCCGTCGGCGGTCAGGGCGGTCCGGCGCTCCCTTTTGATGAGACGGCGGCGAACGTCATCGAATCGAAGACGAAATATCTCGAACAGGAATTGCAGGCCTACACGGCCGTGATGAAAGAGCGCGCGGTGGTTCCGAACATCTGGCCGGTCAAGGGCACGCTCGACAGCGCGTTCGGCGGGCGTCGCAATCCCTTCGGCGGCCCCGGCTATGAATATCACGAAGGCCAGGACATCGAAGCGGAGATCGGCACGCCGGTCAGCGCGACCGCCAACGGGACTGTGCTCTGCGCCGGATGGCAGAACGGCTACGGGCAGGTCGTCTACATCGATCACGGCAACGGC
>JAFBAJ010000247.1 GCA_019247865.1 Acidobacteriota bacterium | reverse complement strand
ACTCTTCGGTGGAGAGCGGTTGCGCGCCGCTCTCCGTCCTGTTCCATTCGGTGACGCGGCTCGGCCCGGCGTTGTAGGCGGCGATCATGCGCGCCTCCGCGCCCGGCATGTCGCGGTACTGCTCGTACAGCTTTTCCAGATACCAGCAGCCGATCTGGATGTTGCGCTCCGGGTCTGAGAGGACGCTCTGAGCGTCCTTGTCCATCTGCCTTTCCAGCTCGCGCATCCCGGTCGCGGCGGCCCACTCGCGCCCGACCGTCGGCGTGACCTGCATCAACCCGATCTCGCCCGCAGCCCCGGTCTTCCAGGAGCGAAAGTAGGTCTCTTCGTAGATGATCGACCAGACCAGATCCGGGTCGAGCCGGTAGATGCTCGCCTGCCGCGCGATGAGCGGATCATAACGATGGACCCAGTAGCGTGTGAAAAAGAGATAAGTCCCGACCCCGCCGAGGACGAGCACGATGAGGATAATCATCAGGAAACGCTTCATAAAAGCAGTGGTCAGTGGTCGGTGGTCAGTGGTCAGTAGAACCTGCATGATTCTGACCACTGACCACCGACCACTGACCACTCGTTCAGTTTCTCCTCTTCAGCTCTGTCCAGAAGTCCGCGGGCGCGTAGGCGCGGTCCACGCCCTCATAACGCGCGCGCAGGGCGAACTCGTCGAGGACGTGGCCTTGCAGCCAGACTTCGGCCGCGAGCGTCGCGCCGATGCTGAGGCGTCCGCCGCGCAAGGCGCGATGATTGACGAGGACTTCCAAACGGAACCGTTCGAGGTCGAGATAGACCCAGTAGAGCTCGCTGCCCGACAGCGGATTGCGGAGCGGCTTGAAGGCGATGACGCGCCCCGACAGGCTCCAGTCATTCTCGTGCGCGGCGCGCGACGGCGCGGCCTTTTCGAGCGGCTCCCAACGCGCACGCGCTCCCTTCTCGCAGACGCGCGCGCGATAGGCCAGCCCGCACAGACTGACGTGCAGCGCCGGAGCCCGAAAGCCCATCGGGCCGACCTCCGTCAGGTTCTGCAACTCGAACAGGACTTCCGTGTCCGTGCCGTCGCAGTAGCCGTGGATGACGGCTTCGCCCTCTTCATCGTATTCGGTCAGCGCCCACGGGCTGATGCGCTGCGAGTAGCGCGCGCGAAAGCCCGGCCGGCAATCGGCGTAAAAGATTTCGCCCGTCCCGGACTCGTAGAGCACAGTCCAGACCTCCAGGCCCTCGCCGAGTTTCCAGCAGCGCCCGTGCAGCACCGCGCCGCGCCGCGTGAGCTGCGTGGCCTCGCCGTGATTGCCAGCGCTCTCGGCCAGGTGGTTGAAGTCCTTCTCGCTCGGCACTTCAAGCCCGATGGTTTCAAACGTCACATCCATAAAACTGCTTTATCTTGCAGCCCGCTTTCGTTCTTTGCGTGGTGCGGCTTCCGTGGTCGGCTCTTCGCCGGGCGCGGGCGGGCGGCTCTTGTAGCCGCGTATGTTGCGCTCCTTGCCGTAAGAAGGGCGCACGCCCGTCCGGATCATCTCGGCGAATAGGTCTACATCATAATCGGCCTCGCGCGACATCTCTTCGCGGATGGCGTGCAGGGCTTCCAGGAATCTGGGTTTGCGATACATAGCTTTCAAGTGACGAGTCAAGACTCATCACTGTTCATGTTCCCTTCTGTTGCTTCCGACACTAAGAACTCCGGCGTGACGATCATCGGGACGAAGAATCCCGCCGCCGTATTGAAGAGGCGAATGCGCGCCTGCCTGCGCACGTTCGCCAGATGACCGAAGTTCCATGTGACCAAATAATCTATTTTGTGAAAGGATGCAAGAGCGACGTGCAATGCGTCGGCCAGATATTTGCGATGAAAGATGCCGCGCGTGATGTAGCCCTCGGCGAGGATGGAGGCTTCTTCGGTCAGCTCCACCTGTTCGAGCGGGCGCATCAGATTGAGATAGCCCGTCCGATGCGGCTCCGGCACGCGCTCCAGTTCGCGCTCAACCAGAGCCGAGACGACCGCGCGATATTCCGGCAGTTCATGCTCCCACCAGCGAATCGTCAGGTCACGTCGGAACGGTTCGCCGTTATCAAGATACGCTCCGATGACTGAGGTTTCAAGATAGAGGCTCTGCTTCATGGTTGTTCCGGGACATCGGTCGCGGCGGGCGTCGCCTCCTTCTTCTGCGTGTCGTTGCGCAATGGTTCGAGCCGCAGGACGGAGCGCCCAAAGTCAAAGGTGACGCGATAGTGCTGCAAAAAGTTAGCGCCCAGAATTCCCGTCTGGTCGAAGCCTGCGGTTTCGTTGACCGGCTCCAGATCGAGCACGACGGCACGGATGCCCTCGCGCACGTGCGCGCCCAGCGAGACACGCGGCAAGAGCAGCGTCGTCACGTTCTCCGCGACTCCCGCCGCGCCGTAAACGGTCATCCGCTCGTTCCGTGCAAAGTCCGCGATGTCCTCGCTCTTATACAGCAACTCTGAGAGCACGGAAATCTCCGCGCCCGTATCGATAATAAAATTGAGCGGACGTTCGATGCCTTCTAGATGAACTTCGCCGCTCAGAAAGCCGCTTGAAGTAGTCCGCATCGGAATCTCGTAAGAGGCGGGCGACTGGCCTGGCTGCTGGAAGACGATTGAGGGCGGGGACGGAGAGTTGTCCGCTCCGCGCTGTCGCGCCAGAGTAAAGTTGCGCGAGGCATAGTCAATCGTCGTGATGTATTTCGCGATCACAGAGAGCCCTATGTAGCCATCCACAGGCTTGCCCGAAGTGTAGAACTTGCGGATATAGACCGGCACGTTGGAGACGCGCACGTCGCCCAGATCCATCGAAGAGAGAAAGCCGTAGACGATCTCAAAGCGTCCGCCGCCGCCGACCGCGCGCGCCAGCCCGCCGCGCGCCACCGCCTTGATGCCCAGCCGCTGGGCCGTCTCTTCCGACAGCACGGACATCCCCGAACCCGTGTCGAGCACAAAACGCAAAGTCTCTTTCGAGCCGTTGAGGCGCACGCGCAAGACCGGACGCGGGTTGTTCGGCTCGAAGCTGAGCGTCGTGCGATTGTCGCCGCCCGGCGCGTAGAGCGCGCCCTGATCGCCGAGGTAACGCAGAAAGTCGATCAGGCCGCGAATGCGCGCGCGCCGATCCAGGTCCATCTTGGGAGCCACCATCAGGAAACGCTCGTAGGCGTCTGCGGCCTCCTTATAACGCTCGATGCGCGCGGCGACCTGGCCGAGGTCGTAAACGTAATCCGGCTCGTACGGGTCGATGAAGGACGCGCGGCGCAAGCCCTGCATGCTCTCGTCAAGACGGTTCTCATAAAAATCCACGAGCGCGAGTCCGGCGATGGCGCGCGCGTCATCGCTCCTCAGGCTCAGAGCGGTGCGGAACTCTTCGATCGAGCGGCGAAAATCTCCGGACGCCAGAATCACCGTGCCGAGCAACGCGTGCGCGCGGGCGGAGAGGGGATCTTCGGAGAGCACGCGCGCGATGTGGTCGAAGGCGTCGCGCAGGTTCCGCTTTTTATAGAGCGTAAAGCTCAGACCGAGCCGCGCCTCTTTGTCGCGCGCGTCCTTCGTCAGCATCTCTCGATAGAGCTTTTCGGCCAGCTCGTAATCGCCCTCGCGCACAGCCTTCTCGGCGCGGCTGCGCGCCTTGTCGCCCGCGAAAGTGGAGGGCGGCGGGATGATGAGCACGCCCGCGCAGAGCGCCGCTGAGAGCATCAGGAGGACGATCTGTTTCAGCCTTCTCGGAGAAGAGATGCGCGCGGGGCGTCGCACACTGGAAGGTAATCTCATCATGACCACTCCTTAATTCTTCATCCCTTTCACTTGAGCACTTCGCCCGTCTTCATGGACCAGAGCACCAGGTCCAGCTCGTCGAAATCTATCCGCAGGTCGCGTGCGAAATCTTTCAGACGCTCTTCGGTCGCCAGATAGCGAGCGCGCGTGCTGGGCGGCTGGGGCGATTCGATGATGCCAAGCTCGGACAGGCTGCGCAGGATATGCTTGTCCAGAATCGCGTAGCCCGAAAATCCGATATTTCGTAAAAAGTGGCTCGCCTCTTTGTACCCCAAACCCTTGATGCGTCGCTCGCGTGCGAGCCAATCGCGCCGCGCGAGCGGGTCGCTGAATCCTTTGAGCCGCGCGCGCAGGCGCATCCCGCAATCTTCCTGCAAATATTCGCGTGTCACGACGATATAGCCCGAACGCGCGACAGGATAACGATGCCTGTGCGTGAGCGCCGCCGCCAGTTCTGCGTGCGAACCTCGCTGGAGCAGCGGCCTCACGGCCTCGACCGAGTTGAGCCCCATCCGCGCCGACGCGCCCGCGGTGAAGATGCAATAGACCAACTCTTCCCAGAGCAGCGCATCCGATTTTTTGTTCCAGATATCACGAAACTGCGCGAGCCGCGCGCGTATCTCACGCCGTCTCGCCTGGTGTGCTGCACGTATGTTTTCAATTGTGACGATTTGGTTGTCCGGTCGCACGAGGTTTTTCAAGAAAAGTTTTTCAAGCAGGATTGTAGGAGGCTGTTTCGAGGCTTGTCAACGCAATTGTCCGCGGGCCTTGCGTCCAGACGACGAACATCCGTTCGCGTGTGAGACGGCATCAAATGTCGTACCGGTATGGGCCGGTGAAAAAGTGCTTGCATCAACCGAGCTTGTTGAGACATGCTATAGTGTCGGGGTTTTCCCAACGGAGCAGATCAATTTGGAGAGCAGCATGAGCAATCAGACCATTCAGCGTTATCTCTTTGTACCCCTGATTCTCATCGCGTCGGGCGTGTTCGCGCAGGCGCAGCAAAAGACGCAGCCTCAGCCGAAGCTGACGCAGCCGACCGTCATCACGAGGCCGGTGCAGCCCGCTCCCCTGCCGGGACAGCCGGGACAGCCCGCCGTCGTTGCGCCGGATATCGCCGCGCCCTCTTACGAACCGATCGTTGGAGGCTCGCGCGGCGTGCTGGTCGAGACGCTCAAGGGCGATGTCCTGATGGAGCAGATGGCGGACGTGCCGTTCAATCCTGCTTCGGGCGTCAAGCTCGCGACCGCGCTCACAGCCCTGCGCGCCTTCGGCGCGGACTATCGCTACACCACAGCCGTCTGGATCGACGGCACGTTCGACAAGACGACGGGCACAGTCACCGGCGACATCATCGTCTCCGGGCGCGATCCTTCATTTCATTTTGAGCACGCGGTCATGCTCGCGCAGGAATTGAATCGCCTCGGCATCCGCACGGTGACGGGCGACCTCATCGTCGCGCCGAAATTCACGATGAACTTCGACTGGTCTTCGCAGCGTTCGGGCGATCAGCTCTACGACACGCTCGATGCGTCGCGCCGCTCGGCCGCCGCGACGCACGCGTGGATGGAGCAGCGCTCGGCCGTCGGCGACACACAGAGCATGCAGACCACGCCGAGCGTGTCCGTGATGGGCGCGGTCTATGTGGACTCGGTTCCGCCGAAAGCGCGGATGCTGCTCACGCACAAGTCGAGCAAGCTGACGGATGTCCTCAAGGCTCTGCTCTGCTACTCGAACAATTTCATGGCCGAGCGCATCGGCGACACGCTGGGCGGAGCCGAAGGCGTCCGCACGATGATG
>JAFBAJ010000239.1 GCA_019247865.1 Acidobacteriota bacterium | reverse complement strand
GTGTCCGGGAACAGGCAGAGGAGCAGGTCCGGCGCGAGCCGGTCCATGCGCGCCAACGGGAGCGGCGTGGTTCCGTCTTCGTCCGAATAGACTCTGACCTCCAGACCGGGCCAGCCGGAGACGACCGAGGAGCGCAGCAGAAGACCGGCCATGCCCGCCTGCTGAGAGATCTCGCTCACCTGCACGCTGGCCGCCTGCGGCGCGCGCCCGGACAGCTTGGAGCGCACCTGCAACGTGGCCTGCTGCGCTGCCGCGAGCAGGCCCGGATACGTGACCGCTTGCAGCAACTGGTCGCGGCTGCTCTGCATGCCGATGCTCAAAGCGCCCGCCACCAACGCGTCCAGATAGTTTGGATCAATGAAGAAGAAACGGAGCGACTCCTGCGGCAGCATCCGCGCGTCCGGCACCAGATTGACGAAGGGCACGCCGTAGAACAGGCGCAACTGCCCCAGCCACGCCGTGATGTAGTCCAGCAAGGGATCCGTCCCATTCGATGGCGCGTCACCAACGGCCTCAACACCTTTCCCTGAAACGGCCGCGTCCGAGAGTTGGCCCGCGCCCTTTGGATCGAGGAGAAGCTGCTGCACCGCCGGGTTGTCATAGAGACTCCTCAGCGTCTCGATGGGATTCGTCGCCGCCGCCGGGCTGCTCTTTTCCGTCAACGCCGCCGCGACGGCGCGCGACACGGAAGGAGCGGCGGCCGACTGCGCGATCAGCGGCGCCACGTTCTTTGAGAAGTCGCCCGTCAGATAGCTCATGAAAGAGCTGGAAACGAGGTCGCGCTTGAGCAGGCTGCGTAATTGATCAACTCCGTCAGAGCCCTTTGCAGTGAGCGTGCGACAGGCCGTCAGGGATTGGACTGTGCTTGAATTGAGCCGCGCCGCCAACAGGTTGACCGTCCGGTTGCCCGCGCGCCGCCACGCTAAAAGCTTGGCCCCGAAACTCTGGTCCGCCAGCGCGACCAGACGACCCGTTTGCCACGCCACCGCGTACGACTGGTCGAACAGAGCATTGCTCTGATCGTAGATCATCGCCGCCGCGCTGCTGCCGTAAGGCGTGCCGTGCTGGAAGAGCGGTCTCGGCGCAGGCGCGAAGGGGCCGCGATACCAGGCGAAGGTGTCGTCGCCGATCATCGTCTCGTAGCTCACGGCAGCATAGCCTTCATTGAGCGCCTGCTGCACCGTTGCCTGCGCCGAGCCGGAAGGTTGCTGCGCGCTGGTCACGGGCAGACGCAGGAGCAGTCCCGCGCCGCCCACAGCCTCTCCCTGAATCAGATTCAGCATCAGGTCACGAAAATCTCCGCTCTCCGAAAGACAGGTGAAGTTCCAGCTATAGAGCGAGACCAGTCGCACGTTGTTGGTTCCGCTCGGCCAGGCGGGACTGTCAACCAGATAGTTTTCGTATCCCTCAAGCGAGACCAGATGCGCAACCCACGGCGCACCGATCTGCGTGGAACCGGTCGCGCCGGAACCGCCACCGCCGGAGAAGCTGACGGTGGGCGGCGAGGTGTAACCCGAACCGCCGCTGACCAGAGTCAAAGAGGTCACGATGCCGTCCGCGACCTGCGCCACGGCGGTCGCGCCCGTCCCGCCGCCGCCGCTGATGGTCACAGTCGGAGCGGACGTGTAGTTCAGACCTTCTTCGATCAAAGTCACACTGAGCACCGGGCCTGCGCCGGGGCCTGGAAAGCGATTGCCAATGACCACGGAGAACCAGCCGTCATCTTTGGTCTGGGTGATCACCTTGTCGGCCGTGCTGACCTGACGGCAGTGCGCCAGATACTTCAATTCGTTGACGGCCGGATTGGCAGTGGGCTCAACGCGCGGCGTGAGCTGTGTGAAGGTCGCGGTCGTAATATCTATCGCCCGGCACACCACGCCTCTCTGCGCCGTCGCGGTCGCGCCCGTCCCGCCGCCGCCGCTGATGGTCACAGTCGGGTCGGAGGTATAACCCGTCCCGCCTCCGGTCAGCGTCAGCGCGATAGCGCCGTTCTGCACCTGCGCCGTCGCGGTCGCGCCCGTCCCGCCGCCGCCGCTGATCTCCACCGTCGGAGCGGACGTATAGCCGGAGCCCGCGCTGGTGACCCTGAGCGAAGTCACCTGGCCCAGCAAGTCCTGAGACTCTGTGGTCAGGCTCGGCCCCAGCGTCCCTGCGGGCGGAGAGAGCACATCGGGCAGGTTATACGTCCCGGCCCGGCTCGGATTAGCCAGCGTGCCCGCGTTCGGAGGCGTGTTGGCCGGCGCAATGATCTCGTCCGGTGAGAGCAGCAGCAGCGCCATCCACGGCGTCGTCTGATCGTCGGAGACGAGAAAGCGCTCCCACGGCAGGTTGCGCTTGGTCAGCACGATGTGCGACAGGTTCTGATCGAAAGTCCCGGTGCTGCTCGCTGGCGGAAAGACGCTGTGGATGTCCGCCGGGTCTAAAGTGAAACGCGGCGCGACGACCGTAAAGGCTTGCGTCAGCGGCGGAGTCGTGGGGAAGGTCTGGTTCAGCGTGTTGCCGCCCGCGATGACAGAAGTGCTGTTCACACTCTGCTGCGCGGAGATGACATAGTCGCCAGCATCCAGCGGCGGCAGGTAATTATCATAGAAGCGTATCTCTCCCGCCGGAAGAGAACCGTTGCCGTTGCCGTTACCATTGTTTGTCGGACTCATCGCCGTTAGCTCCAGTGTTTAGATCCAATGATTGATCGCCGCTCATCCGCCCACTGGCGATTCCAGCATCGGCGGCGCGGGGTAGTTGAGATTGACGTAAGAGACGAGCGCGGAGAGGTCTCCGTTGGTTCCGGCGTTATATCCGAACCCGGCCAGCGCGTTGAAGATCGCCGCGCGATTCGACATCGGCGAATTCGCCGCAGAGTCCTGCGTGAGCGTGCTGGCAATGGTCTGCAAAGAGGTAGCGGAGACCTGCGGCACTCCCGTCTGTGGCGACTGCGGGAGCGGCAGATAATTTTCCTGATCGGGGTTTGGGTTGATGGGCTCGTAGCTCAGGTTTGACAACAGGATCGCGTCCGGCCCCGTGGGCTGCTGGACGGGAGGAGTGATGCTCTGCAATCCCATCAATCGTCCGGGGAGCGTCCTGGCGGCCACCTCCGGAGTGGCTCCCTGCGGGATGGGCTGTCCCCACTTCGCTTCGGGGACGCTTTGCGTGTTCAAAGCCCAGGTCCAGTTATCGTTGATGTCCTGCTTGGTGTTGTCCTCGAAGGTGACCGTCAGCGAGAGCACGGACGTGGCGCAGATGATGCCCATCGGACGGATGCCGACGTAGTAGCCGTCCGGCTGACGCGCGCACGAAGGGGCGCTCGCATCCGCCGGAACGAGCGTTGGCGGAGCAAGCTTTGACGTGGTGGACGGCCCGACCAGGTCCAGCTCGGTCAGCGGCCACGCCGTCTCGACGCTGAACTTAAATTCGTCCGCGCGCACGAGCCAGCGGCCGTCCGGGCTGGGCTGCGGGAACTGCCCCGCGTTGATCACCATCTTGATGACATTATTGAACGGCGGCATGTCATCTTCGGGAGCTACGGCCGTCAGCGAGCGCGACATCATGGCCTGCTGCTGTGACTGCGCTTTGTCCTGCGGCAGCAGCGTCTGAAAGTCGCTGAAGCTGAGATAGTCGTTGCCCTGTCCGTAAGAGGGGCCGAACGAGACGGTGAAAGAGATGATCCAGAGATGGATGTGGACTTCTCCGCCGGTCGGCGGCCCCCACAGCGTGAGGTCGGCCCCCAGCTCGACCTTGATGGTCTTCGTCACAAACAGCAGATGCAGCCGGTACGAAACGCCGATGCTGATGCCGATGTCCGCAGTGTAGTAGAAGGGTTTCCACTGCACCAGAAAATCGGCGTAGGCGGTGAACCACGCTGACAGATTGCCGGAGCTGAACTGTAGATCGAGCGAGCCGCCGCCCATCACGCACGAAGGCGTGAGCGCGAAGTACGCGCCGCCCTTGATGCTGATCTGATCGTTGACCTGCCAGTTAAAGCCGAGCCGCGGCTCGTCCGGATACCAGTCCGGCTTATTGAAGAGCGGGTGATAGCCGCCGATCGTGAGCACGAAATCGCCCGCGTGCGGATACGGCCCAGACCCGGTGCCGTTGAACCAGACGCAGAAGGCAAAGCCGCCCGTCAGGTGACAGGCCGGGTCAATGACGTACGAGTTAGGCGTGATGAACGCCGTCGCAGAGAAGAGACCGTCCGAAGGATCTATGATGACTTCCAGCCCCAGCTCGACATAGGCGTAGGTGACTGGGCCGACCTGCGGCAGCTTGATCCTGGAGAGACCGAGAATCGCAATCTCGAAATGCTTGCCGAACTCTATCACCACCAGAGCGTTCGAGTTGATGAGCTCAAAGGAGGTGAACTGCACGCCGGCCGCGACCCAGTTGACGCCCTGCGCCGGCTGCACCCAATTCTGTATCGCCGCCAACGCTTCCTGCGGGCCTGCGTCCGCGCCGCCGATCTTGGATGGATCGGAGAGACCCGCGACGAACGGAAAGTCCTGCACCTGATCCTGCCCCGGCAACGTCAGCGAGCGGTTATAGCCGAAGCCCGCCGAGAGTCCCGTGACGAAGAAAAACGCAGGGCCGCCGATGGGCGCATCCAGAAAGGCGAAGATAAAGAGCGACGGATGTCCATTCAAAGTCGCCCACGAGCCGAGCGCAGAGATGGACCAGCTCGCCGCCTTGATGAGCGCCTCGCCGTTGTATTCGAGGATGTCCTGACCATCCACTGTGACGTGGGCTTTGAAGAGGCCGCCGCTGATCTCGACCGGCCCCTGCGAATACGTGATAGCAAGTCCGTCCAGTCCCAACTCGTAACTGCTCAGGTCGCCCGGCGAACCGAGCGGAATGCCGATGGAGAGACCTTGCAGGTCGACTTCAAGACCGCCGAGCGCGACATCGCCGTCGAAGAGGAACGAGAGCAGGAGATTTGGATTGGGCTGCGGCCACTCGACGCCGAGGCGCTGGCATTGGAGCGGGCCGAAGGCGCGCTGCACCGGAATCCAGACCGTGTCGGTCGGAGTATCGTCCGGCGCATAGAGTTGGAAATTGACCTCCGTGCTCTGCGCCGGATCGGAGATCCAGGCGACCGAGGCCGAGAAGGCAGGATTGATCGGCTGACTGTCCGAGCCCGCGCCGCTCGACCCGTTCGAGCCGGACGAGAGCAGGTTCTGCGCGACCGGATTGCCGGAGCTGCCCGTGACGCCCGCTCCGAGCGGAAGCCCCAGATGATCGCAGCGAATCGCGCCGCCCCACAGGATCTGGCTCAGGTTGGAGAAGTCCAGCGAGAGACAGAATCTCAGCTCGACGCCTCCGAGCTGAAAACCCTGCACGTCAACCAGCGGCTTGTCATTGCTTCCGTCAAAATCAAATCCCAGACTGACCAGCTCGACTTTGGGATTGAAGCTGAACTCGTTCGTGCTGCTCACGTTGACGAGCAGGATGGTGATGCCCGGATCGGCAATCGTCCCGTTCGGGTCGGCGCGTCCGGCCCAGTTGTCCTGATCGCCCTCGCCCGTCAGCCACTTCCCGAGCTGAAGCACGAATTGAGGCCCGTTCGCCGCTGCGGAGTCACCGTTACCGCCGCCTTCCCCGCCGCCCGACGAGCCGGAGAGATCGATGTCGCCGACCTGCAAACGCACGCCGTAATCCGCGCCTCCGTTCGAGGCTTCGCTGACGATGTAAATGCCGCCGTCTCCCAGCTTCAGGATGGGGTTGTCGTTGCTCGCCAGTATCTTGAGCGCCTCGGCGACCAGCTCTTCGGCGATCTGCAACGGCGTCTTGTTCTCGAAGTCGGTCAGGCCGCCGAGCTGGTACTGCCCGCCGCTCATCTGTAACAGATTGAGGCTCGTGAGCACGTCACCGATCTTGGTGTTCGTCGAAGGAACGTTGGTCCCGAGCCACCCGGCGACCGTCTGCGTTCCGAGCACCGCATTGGCCCAGTTAGCCAGCGTCGCATTCTGCAAGTCCGCGAGCGTCTGCGCCGTGGACTGTTGCGACGGCGGCTGCATGTTCAGAAAGCTGAGCGTGAAGTTGGGCGCGGTGTCCGCGAAGTAGATGTTGCCGACGAACTCCAGTCCCTTAAAGGTGACCAGATCGGAGCCGGAGCCGACCTGAAATGT
>JAFBAJ010000156.1 GCA_019247865.1 Acidobacteriota bacterium | reverse complement strand
GGCTCGGAGCCGCCCGAAGAGCTGCGCCGCATCGAGCTCAACGACAAGGGCGTCGTCTTTGTCGTCTGGGACGGAATGGGCGGCGCGCTGGCCGGAGATGTGGCGAGCCGGATGGCGGTCGAGACCGTGCGCGAGATGCTGGTCGGCAGCACGGACGGCGAGTCTGTCTGCGAAGAGGACGCGCCGCTGGTCGAATGCCTGCGCAACGCGACCGTCTACGCCAATCTCGCCATTCATCATAAGAGCCAGGAAGATACTCGTTGCAGCGGCATGGGCGCGACCTTCACCGGCGCAGCCATCAAGGACGCCATGCTCGACCTCGTGCAGGTCGGAGACAGCCGCGCCTATCTCCTGCGCGGCTCGCAGATCAAGCTCGCCACCAAAGACCAGTCGCTCGTCCAGCAGCTCGTCGATGTCGGACAGATCAGCGAGCAGGAGGCCGAAACGCACATGTTTCGCAACGTCATCCTGCAAGCCCTCGGCGCGCAGAGCGAGCTCTCGCCCGTTAGCTGTCGCATCAAGCTCAAACGCGGCGACATCCTGCTGATGTGCAGCGACGGCCTGTCGGGCAAGCTCCGCGCCGAAGACATGATCGCGCTCATCGAAGAGTCGAAGGGCGACCTGGCCGCCGCCTGCACCGCGCTCGTCAACGAGGCCAACAATCGCGGCGGCGAAGACAACATCACGGTCGTCCTCGCGCGTTTTGTGGGCGATGATCTCGAACCGCCGGTCGGCGACCGCATCACGGTCGAACTGCCGCCGCTCGAAGAGGACACGACGCTCGGCGACACAGACCCCGCGCCCTCTTAAACTGCTCCTTCCAGCGTGGACGAACCGGCTCCGGACAAATCATTGACAAGCGCGCACGCCCTCGCTAACATCCGACACGTTTTCAACCTTCAGGCAAGCGATTGAGCCGCTTTCGTTCTCCCGCCTAACTTTTTTCGCGGTGGGCCACGGGTTTCGATGACCGTACTTATCAAAAAGCAGGGCTCACGCCTTGCCTCAAGCGGCAGTTCAATTTGTTGAGCAAATAATGTGCGGCGAGACCGTCTGAAACGCCAGCCGGATTGTCTCGAAGTATGTTTGGCCCGGGCGCACGCGCGCCCGCCATGCTCCTTTGACGTTTTGAAGCTCTTTGCACAACTCTCTCTGCCGCCGCCGAGCGAGCCGCCCAGGCTCCGCGGCAGCGGTGCCACTCGGGTTTGCTTTCCAACCCCGACCCCCGTCGCGCATTTTTTTGGCGCAGGGCTGATACCCTTGCGGCTGAATCTTGCGCGTAATGTTGTAGGAGGAGGAAATTCTTAGCATGTTCAGACGATTACTCAATAAAAAATTTATCTTTCTGGCCGCCTGTTGCGCGGTCGTCACGGCGCTGGCTATCCCTGCGACGACGCGCACCGGCAAGGCCGACGACCTGACGGGCCGCGAACTGCTCAGCGTCACGCGCGTGGCGCACGGCGGCAATGAATACAGAGGCTTGCAGTTTGTCACGGCGAAGGCTTCAGGCTTCGTCAACGTCGCTCCGATCGCCGGAGTGGGCCTCGGCACGGGCGGCGCGGCGGCGGCCGTCGAAGTCAAGCTCAACCTGACCGACTATCAGGATGTGATGGGACGCCGCCGGCTCGATGTCAGCGCGACGGCTCCCGGCGCGGTCGCACTTGGGCCGACCTTCCTAGTTTACACCGGCTCTTCGGGTGGCGGCATGTACATGGGCAACGAGTTTCGCGTCAGCGAAGCGGCGGCCTCGCGCCACTGGGGCCTGATGGGCTTCAGCACTTTGAACCGCGCGGTTGACGGCTCGTTGGTGAGCGCTCGCCAGCGTGACGAAGGCAACGACTACGTGGTCGAAGTGAAGTTCAATCCCGAAGACACCGTCCGTTACTGGATCAACAAGAACACCTTCCTCATCGACCGCGTGGTGACGCGTTACAACAGCCGCGTGCTGGTCGAAGAGGAGCGCAGCGACTATCGCAAGGTGAGCTGCATGATGCTGCCTTTCCGCATCGTGACCAAGCTCAGCGGCCAGCGTCTGGCTGACCTCAACGTGGACAGCTATGACCTGCAAACGGCTGTGCCGAGCGCCCGCTTTACGATGGCCGTCGTGCCGTAAGCAAAGGTTTTTCCAGCATGCAAGTGAGAGACGACGCGGCGAGCCCGATTCAGCCGCGTCGTTTCTTTTTCCCCGCGCCGATGGGTTAAGATAGAGCCTATCAACCGGGTGTGCTCCCTTCACCTTTCAAATTCATAAAATGTCATAGCAATGGAGAATTAATCGTGTTCCCTTCCGGCTATATCCGCGCGTTCGCAAGCGCTCTGCTCGTCATCATCCTGCTCTCCGGCGCGTCGCTCGCTCAGACGCAGCAAGGCGGCGCGGCGACGCCGCTCGAACAGGGCAAGCCCGTCGAGTGCGAGCTGGCGGGCGGCAAAGCTGAGACCTATCTCATCAAGCTGTCGGCCGGGCAGTTCCTGCGCGCGGTCGTCGAGCAGCGCGGGATAGATGTCGTCGTGCGGCTCTACGCGCCCGATGGAAAACAGCTCCTCGAAGTCGACAGCCCGAACGGCACGGACGGGCCGGAGCCGGTCTCGCTCATCGCGTCCGTGACGGGCGAGTACAGGCTCGAAGTGCGCTCGCTGGCACCGGAGGTCGCCCCCGGTCGCTACGTCGCGACGATCACTGAGCTGAGGGTTGCGACCGAGACCGACCGCACGCTCGCCGCCGCCGAAAAAGCTCTCTCGGAGGGTGAAGCTCTGCGCGCACAGGGGACGCTGGAATCTTTGAAGAGCGCCATCCAGAAGTTTGAAGAGGCCATCCCTCTCTTTCATTCTCTCGGCGGGTTGCAGCCGGGCGAGGCGAGCGCGATCAACAGCATCGGCGAGATCTATTTCGGCTTTGGTGAAAGACAGAAGGCGCTCGACTATTTCACGCGCGCGCTCGCGCTCCGCCGCAGTCTCAAGGATCAAGCGGGCGAAGCACTGATGCTCAACAACGTGGCCGTCGCGACGCAGGCGCTCGGCAACACGCAGCAGGCGCTCGAATATTTCACGCAGGCGCTGGCGCTGCACCGCGCGACCGGCAATCGTTACGAAGAGGCCATCACGCTCAACAACCTGGGGCATCTGCACGATGTGCTCGGCGACAAGCAGAAGGCGCTCGATTATTACAATCAGGCGCTGCCGATCCGGCGCGCGCTGGGCGACCATTCGGGCGAGGCTTACACGCTCAACAACACCGGGCTGCTCTATCTGGGGCTGGGCGAAACGCAGAGGGCGCTCGACTATTTCACGCAATCGCTCCCGCTCTGGCGCGCGACCGGCAATCGAGCGGGCGAAGCCACGACCGTCAACAACATCGCCTATACCTACGACAGCCTGGGCGATCAGGAGTCCGCCTTAAAATATTATAACGAGAGCCTGATCCTGCGCCGCGCGGTCGGCGACCGTTCGGGCGAGGCCGAGACGCTCAACAATCTGGGCCTGCTCTACGATTCGCTCGGCGAGAGGCAGAAGGCGCTCGATCATTACAATCAGGCCATTCCGATTTTCAAAGCGGTCGGCAATCCTTACGGCGAAGCGACGACGTACTCCAACATCGGGCTGATTTACACTGCGACGGGCGAGTATCAGAAGGCGCTCGACTATCTTAATCAATCGCTGCCGATTCGTCGCAACATCGGCGACCGCACGGGCGAGAGCTACACGCTCAATAACATCGGCCTCGTCTATCTCAAGCAGGGCGAAGCGGTGAAGGCCGCAGACCTCTTCACGCAAGCCCTGACGTTGAGCCGCGCCGTCAGCGACCGGCGCAGCCAATCCAAGATGCTCTTCAACCTCGCGCGGCTGGAACGCGACCGCAACAACCTCGACGCCGCGCGCACGCGCATTGAAGAAGGCATCCAAATCATCGAATCCATCCGCACCAAGATCAACAGCCAGCAGTTGCGCGCCACCTACTTCGCCTCCGTGCAGGATTTCTACATGCTCTACATAGATATCCTGATGCGCCTGCACAAGCGCGAGCCCACCGCCGGTCACGACGCCGAAGCCTTGCAGGCGAGCGAGCGTGCGCGCGCGCGCATCCTGCTTGAGATGCTGGTCGAGTCCGGCGCAGACATCCGACAAGGGGTCGAGCCGGCCCTGCTGGAACGCGAAAGCGTCCTCCAGAAACAGCTCAACGCCGCGGCTGAAGCACAGACCAAGCTGCTGCTCGGCGCACACACAGACGAGCAGGCCGAGGCTGCTGCCAAAGAGCTGGAGCGGCTGTCCACTGAATATCAGGCAGTTCAATCCGAGATCAGGGCGAAGAGCCCGCGCTACGCGGCGCTGACGCAGCCCGCCCCGCTCGACCTGCGCGCGATTCAGTCCAGGCTGCTGGATCGCAATACGATGCTGCTCGAATATGCGCTCGGCGAAGACGCGAGCTATCTGTGGGCCGTGACCGAAGATTCCATCAAGAGCTACGTGCTGCCTAAGCGCGCCGACATCGAAGCCTCCGCGCGGCGTCTGTACACGCTGATCACAGCGACGCGCAAAACCCTGCGCGGCCCCGCGACCATCGTCACCAGCACCAATCCCGAACAGCTCAAAGAACAGATCGACGAAGAGGCTGCCAATCTGAGCCGGATGCTGCTCCTGCCTGCCGCCGCAGACCTCGGCAAGAAGCGCCTGCTCATCGTCGCCGACGGCGCGCTGCAATACATTCCCTTCGGCGCTTTGCCTTTGAAGAACACTCCCTTGATCGTCGAGCACGAGATCGTGACGTTGCCTTCGGCTTCGACGCTCGACGTGCTGCGCCGCGAGGTCATGGGACGCAGGCCCGCCGCGCGCGCCGTCGCGGTCTTCGCAGACCCGGTGTTTGAGAGCGACGACGTGCGCCTCCAGATGAGAGCCAAACGTCCGGCTCCAGGTCCGGATGAAAACAGGAGCGCGACCACAAATGCTGCTGCGCGCGACATCGGAGTGGAAGAGGCCAGTGGGCGCATCCCCAGACTTCCGGGCACGCGTGTCGAGGCCGAAGAGATTCTCTCGCTCGTCCCACAGGCGGAGGGCAAGCAGGCGCTCGATTTTTCGGCGAACCGCACGGCCGCGACGAGCGAGGAGCTTTCGCAGTACCGCATCATACATTTTGCGACGCACGGTTTTCTGAACAGCGTCCACCCGGAGCTTTCCGGCATCGTGCTCTCGATGTTCGACGACAAAGGCACGCCGCAGGACGGCTTCCTCCGCTCGCACGAAATCTTCAACCTCCGTCTCGCCTCAGACCTGGTCGTCCTCAGCGCCTGCCGCACGGGCCTCGGCAAAGAGGTGCGCGGCGAGGGCTTGGTCGGCCTCACGCGCGGCTTCATGTACGCCGGAAGCCCGCGCGTCGTCGTCAGCCTCTGGAACGTGAGCGACGCCGCCACGGCCGAACTGATGGGCAATTTCTATCAAGGCATGTTGAAAGAGAGGCTCACGCCCGCCGCCGCCCTCCGACAGGCGCAGATCAGCATGTGGCGACAGAAGCGCTGGCAATCGCCCTACTACTGGGCGGCCTTCACGCTGCAGGGCGAGTGGCGGTAAAGAAGTAATGGTTGTAAGCAGCAAGCAACTCGTCAGGAGCCAGACATTTATCGCACCAGGTAGCTCCGTAGGAGCATGATATTTATAGCGCTGAGCAGCTCCGTAGGAGCGAGCTGTTTATAGCTCAAGAGAAAAAATAAAGATGAGCTCCGTCAGGAGCGGAATATAATTTCAGATGAGACATTCCGCTCCTGACGGAGCTCGTTTCCAATTTCCTGATATAGGGCTATAAATATCCCGCTCCTACGGAGCTGCTCAGCGCTATAAATATCATGCTCCGGCCGAGCTACTTAGTGCCATTAAACATCTCGCTCCGACGGAGCGATGAGCACGTTCATCTCGTATGAAATTTAAGGGTCTTTGCTCTCCGGCAGAGCTTTGCCGCGCCAGTCTGCGCCCTGGCCGACGCGGCGGACGTAGATGGAGGCTCCCTGGACGCGTTCGACTTCGACGCGGTCTCCGGCTTCGAGCGGGTCTTCGCCTTCGGACGGAAAGGCCGTCCACGTCGAGCCGAAGACTTTGACCGCGCCCTCGTGGAGCGCGCCGTGGCTGGAAGAGACGACCGTGCCGATCTTGCCCGGCAGCGCGTCAACTCCGCTTTTGAGATCGGTGCCCGATTTCTCGCGCGAGAAGTAGTTGACGAAGAGCGTCCGCGAGGCGGCCGTGAGGCCGATGGAGACGGCGAGGAAGATCAGGAACTGGAACGGCATGCTGATGCCGATGATGCCCGCGACCGCCGCCGCCAGCGCGCCGATGCCGAACCAGAGCAGCACGAATCCGGGCGTGAAGACTTCGGCGATGATGAGAATCACGCCGAGGACAGTCCAGACAATCCACTCGATATTCATCTTGAATCAACAGTCTCGTTAAGCTCAGCCACAGAGACGCAAAGGCACAGCGGCTCTTAAAATCTTTTCATCTCTGTGCCTCTGCGTCTCTGTGGCAATTTCATAACTATCCCTTAAACATATTCTTCATCACGAACCAGATATTGGCCGGACGCTCGGCCAGTCTGCGCATGAAGTACGGATACCAGTGCTTGCCGTAGGGCACGTAGACGCGCATCTTGTAGCCGTCGCGCGCCAGCCGCAGTTGCAGGTCGCGCCGCACGCCGTAGAGCATCTGGAACTCGAACGCGTCCTTGCCGATGCCGTTGTCGCGCGCGTAGCGAATGGTCTCGTTAATCATGTTCGGGTCGTGCGTGGCGATGCCGTGATACGTTCCCGAAGAGAGCAGCAGCTTCATCACGCGCACGTAGTTCTCGTCCACATCCTTCTTGTCCGGGAAAGCGACCTCCGGCGGCTCGTTATAAGCGCCTTTGCAGATGCGTATGCGTGCGGGAATCCTGAGCAGCTCCTGCGCGTCGTCGTAGGTGCGACGCAGGTAGGATTGGAGCACGATGCCGACATCGTTGAGGCCGAACTCCGCGCGCAGCCGCTTGAAGATGTCTATCGTCACCTGCGTGACGGAGGACTGCTCCATGTCGACGCGCACGAAGTTGCCGCGCCGCGCCGCATCCTCGACCACCGCGCGCGCGTTCCTGTACGCGAGCTCCGGGTCAATCGCCAGACCGAACTGTGTGAGCTTGATGGAGACGTTCGAGCGGATGCCCGTCTCGTCGATGCGCGAGAGGATGCGCAGGTACTCGCGCACCTCCTCTTCGGTCTCGGCGGCGCTGTTGACGCCTTCGTTGAGATGGTCGAAAGAGGCCGTGCAGCCGTTCTGATTAAGCTCGCGAATCTGCGCCACGGCCTCTTCGATGTCCTCGCCCGCGACAAAGCGCGTCGTCATCTTTTTGAAGGGGCGAAAGCGCGTCGCAAAATCCTTGAGCCCCTCCTGCCGCGCCAGATATAAGAGTGCGCTTCTGGTTACCATTCTGATTTGTGCTGCTTCCCTTTCCTTTCCATCGTCGCTTGTCGGGCGGCTGTGCTATGCTGTGCGCAGCCGTCGCGCTTCCTCACCTTGAGACAAGGAATCAAAATCGGATTGACTGCCGGACTTGTTGTGCCCGTAGGAGCAAAGCTGCATGCGC
>JAFBAJ010000124.1 GCA_019247865.1 Acidobacteriota bacterium | reverse complement strand
GCCCTGCCGGACGAAAGCGCCGACGCCGACGGGAGTCGCGACGACCTGCCCGGAAGTCTGCGGCGCGACATCGGAAGATTCCTCTGCGACGAGGCTGCCGGTCGCCTGTATGTAAGAGGGAACTTCGCGCGCGACGGCCTGCGCGGTGGTCACGGCGACGGGCTGGGCTTCGGCGCTTGCGCCGCCACCCTTGCCCTCTGCGCGCACGTTGGCCTTCGATTCGGAACGCCCGCATCCGGCGGCGCTGAGCGCGACTGCCAGCGCGAGGCAAACCAGCGCTGCAGTCTCAAGTCTGCGGGAGAGAAAAATAAAAGACATAAACGAACCCTACTGTCTAACCCCTTTTGTTGGAAGACGCAGCGCACACGCGCACGGTTACAGGTTTTTGGCGAAAGATATGCGCCAACTCTACAAGAATAAAGCCTGCAAATCTATCTTTCGGATGAGCTTTCGGGCGGGCGGAAGCTTGCGATTGAATGAATTCAGAGTGTCGAAGTTGTCACAGCCGCCTGGCATCTCGGCTCTGAAATTTCAGATTTGAGATGAAGGGTGTAACCATAATCTTTTTTTCGGCGTCTAGTATCTTGAATGGCCGGATTAGAGGCGTCATTCTCCCCTGGGTCCGAATGCGGCGCACGACAATTTCATCTTTTGGAGAGTAGGACAAAATGAAACTAACTGGAACGAAGAAGATCCTGGGCGGAGTCGCGCTGGCCGGAGCTTTGGCTCTGACGGGCATCGTCGGTTTCGCGCAGCAGAAGCAGACGCAGGACGACGGCGGGCAGGCGCGTGCCGGGCGTCAGTGGGGACGTGAGGGGCGCGGCGACCGCAAGGGCCGTCACGGCAAAGGCGGCATGTTCGGCGGACGCTTCGCCGAAAAGCTCAACCTGACGGACGCGCAGAAGCAGCAGATCGAGCAGATCAAAGCTCGCTTTCAAGAGAGCACCAAAGCCATGCGTGAGCAGGGGCGCGGCACGCGTGGGGACAGAGACGACTTCATGAGCGGCACGTTCAACGAATCGGCCGTCCGCGCGGCGGCGCAGGCCCGTGCCAACCGCCACGTCGAGATGGAAGTGGCGCGCGCACGCATGATGTCGGAGATCTATAACGTCCTGACCGCCGAGCAGAAGACGCAGCTCGCAACCGAGCGTCAGCAGCGCGAACAGCGTCGCCAGGAATGGCGCGCTCGCAGCGGCGGCCAGACGCAGGATAACTAAGCGTTCGACAGACACCGGGCTCAGGCGTTCTGAAATTCAGAGCGCCTGAGCCCGCATCAACTTGAAGTCTCTCCCCGATGGAATTTCAGAGTGGAGGACTGGACATGAAAAGCAAACTCAGCATCTTGTTGGCGATGTCCGCGCTCATCCTGGGACTGTCGGTCACGGGCTCGGCGCAGGTCGTCAAACGCCGGCTGCCGAATGGCCGGATCGTTTACGAGACGACGCAGCGGCGCGACACTCGACGCTATGACAGGCGTTATGACAATCGTCGTTACGACCGGCGCGATGATCGTTGGGACAATCAGGACTGGCGCAGGCAGAATGAACGCCGTCGCTACGGCGCGCGCACTTATCGCCTGCCCAATGGCAGACTCGTCACTATCCTGCCGAACGGCAGACGAATCTATCGTTGAGAAACAGCGCAGAGAGAGAGAAAGGGGTTTTAACAGAGATGAAGAGAATCATCGGAGTCATGATGTGCCTGGTGCTGCTCGCTGGAGCCGCGCTGCCGACGACGGCACAAACGCGGCGCAGTCGCTACGGCGACCGTGCCGCTCAGTCTCGTCAGTATGGTCAGTATGGACAATACGGACAATACGGACAGAACAGGCGCTATGACAGAAGGTACGACACCAATGGACGGCGCGGGCGTTACTACGACAACCGTTCGTTCTGGGAGAAGCACCGCGACAAGCTGACGGTCGCGGCGGGCACTGGCGGCGGAGCGTTGATCGGCGGCCTCGCCGGCGGACGCAAGGGAGCGGCCATCGGCGCGCTCCTCGGCGCGGGCGGCTCGGCGCTCTACACCTATAAGCTGCGTAACCGGAACAACCGCAGACGCTATTAAGCCAGACACTAAATGTCGGTTAAGATAAGCGGCAGCTCTCCAGGCAAGGGCTGCCGCTTTTCTTTGGCTCCGGCCTGAGTCGATCAATGTATTGTGTGTGATGGCAGATAACTCCGAACCCGGGACGATGCAGGCCGAAGCGCCGGCGGCGGCGCCAGAGCCGTCCGAGATGGAGCTTGTGACGCGCACGCGTGAGGGCGAGGAGGCTGCGTTTGAAGAGCTGTTCAATCGTCACAAGCGTCGCGTCGCGCTCCTCGCCGGACGCTTCTTCCGTCAGCGCGAACAGGTCGAAGAGATCGTGCAGGAGAGCTTTACCAAAGCCTACTTCGCGCTCAACGATTTCGCCAACCAGCAGGAGAACTCGTTCGCTTCCTGGATCGCGCGCATCGCCTTCAATACCTGTTACGATGAGCTGCGCCGCCTGAAGCGGCGTCCCGAAGGCTCTCTGAGCGAGGTCTCGGAGGAGGAGAGCGCGTGGCTCGCGGAGCAACTGCTGGCCGACACGCGGCAGCGAGATATAGAGTCCGCGGCCATCACGCGCGATCTGGCCGACAAGCTGCTCGCGCGCCTGAGCCCGGAAGACCGCCTGGTGCTGGTCATGCTCGAAGCCGAAGGGATGTCCGTGGCGGAGATCGCACAGGCGACGCGCTGGTCCGTCTCGAAGGTCAAGGTGCGCGCACATCGCGCGCGCGCGGCCCTGCGCCGCGTGCTCAACAGATTCCTGTAACCGCTGGCGACGGCGGCACGTCTTCAGCAATGTAGGCTGTTTTATAGCGGCCATTGAGAGAGTAGGTGAAGCTAATGGTCGGTAAAAAGAGAGTTCGCGCCACGGACGAGCGGCTTGACCGGCTGGGAAGTGAGATCGTGCGCGCCACGGCGATGCCGGAGACGGAAGCCGAGTCGGTCGCCGCCGCGCCCTTCCTGTACGCGCGCCTGCGTGCGCGGATCAATGCCGAGCGCACGCGGCGTGAAGAGGGCGAGAGCCGTCTGGCAATGCTGAAGGTTTTCTGGCGAGCTGTGCCGGCGCTGGCGCTGGTCGCGGTCTTCGCGCTGGCGCTCTTCTGGTCGTCCGCGACGCAGCGGCTGGCGAACAGCGGCTACGTCTCGGAAGCTATTCTCAACTCGCCCGACAGCGGCATTGAGCGCACGGTCTTCACGGACAATCAGGCGCTTTCGAGCGACGAGGTCCTGGCGACCATCTATGACGGAGAGGCTGCGAAATGAGCGCGCCCGGAAAGACACGCCTCAAGATCTGGCTCGTGATCGTGGGCGTCTTCGCGCTCGGCTGCGTGACGGGCGCGTCGCTCGACAGCGTCTATCGCCTGCGCGGCAGAGGCGGCAAAGCCGACGGCTTTGAGCGCATGAAGCGCGACCTTAACCTGAACGAGCAGCAGTCGACGCAGATTCGCGCCATCGTCGACCAGACGCGCAACGATTACCGCTCGCTCCGCACAGAAGTCCGCCCGCGCTACGACGCTATCCGCCAGAGCGCGCGCACACGCATCCGCGCCCTGCTCGACCCGGAACAGCAGCAACGCTTCGACGCCCGCATGGCCGAACGCGACGCACGCCGCGAAGACGACAACCGGGACGATCATTAAAAGGGTCTTAGGACTTTGGTCTGAGGTCTTTGTACGCGACTCAACCTTGAGCTTTACGATTCAAGTTGAGCCAGACATCAAAGACCAAAGTCCTAAGCCCTAAGACCCTCTTTTATTCAATGACGTACGGCGTCACCGCGGGCATGTCTCCGGCTGCGCCCCACGGTTGCGCTGTGAACGTGTTGGTGGAGCTTTGCTGTATGTACCAGTAGCCGTTCGCGGGACGGAAGACCGCAAAGTCTGTGCGTCCGTCGCCGTCGTAATCGCCCGGCTGCGGCGAGTCGCCGCCAGCGCCGAACTGCATCGCGGCGACCGCGCTGTTCGAGCTTTGCAGGACATACCAGGTGCCGTTCGCGGGACGAAAGACGGCCGGGTCGGCACGCCTGTCGCCGTCGAAATCTCCGGGCACGATCCGGTCCGTGCTCACACCCAGAGCTTGCGCTCTGAGGCTTCCATCCGAGCTTTGCAGGATGTACCAGGTGCCGTTCGCGGGGCGGAAGATGGCGAGGTCTGTCTTGCCGTCGCCGTCATAGTCCGCCTGCGCAGTGCGGTCTCCGCTCTGTCCCCACTGCTGTGCGCGCAGAGCTCCCGTCGAGCTTTGCAGCACGAACCACATGCCGCTCGCCGGACGAAAGACTGCGACATCCGTCTTGCCGTCACCGTCAAAGTCTCCGGGCGCAGGCTTGTCCGTCGAGACTCCCCACTGCTGCGCGAGCAGTGAGTTGTCCGAGCTCTTCAGGACATACCAACCGCCGCTCGACGGGCGGAAGACGGCGATGTCCGTCATCCTGTCGCCGTCGTAATCTCCGGGAACCGGCGCATCTCCGCTCTGTCCCCAGAGCTGCGCCTTCATCGTGCCGCCCATCGTGATAAACCAGTTGCCGTTGCCGGGACGAAAGACAGCTACATCCGACCTCCCGTTGCCATCGAAATCACCGCATGAGCGCGGCGACGGTGATGGCGAAGCGGAGGGCGAGGGCGACGCTGTCGGAGAAGGCGAAGCCGTCGGAGATGGCGACGCAGTCGGCGACGCGGTCGGTGACGGCGTGGGCGTCGGCCTCACGGAGGCCAGAGAGTTCAGGTAGAGCGTCAGGGCGTCAAAGTCCGCGGCCGAGAGCTGTGAAGTCCTGCCGTGCGTGTCTTTGATGACCTGAATATGATTGGCCGCGAGCTGCGGGTTGATCTGCCCGCCCGTAACGAGCGGAGCGACATTGCTCGTGCCCAGCCGGTCGATCTGCGGTCTGCCGTTCTCGATGACGGACGGACTGTCGAGGCTGACCATGATCGGCCCCATGCCGTCACCCGCGAGCGTGCCCTGGCTGCTGGCGACCGTGACCGGAACTTCCGTCGGCAGGTTGTTCGCGCCGCGCTGCTGGTCTGTGCGTACCGTGCGGAAGTTAAAGCCGCGCTCGCCCGGACGCAGCAGCGGCGAATCCGGCGGCAGGAGTATCTCACGCACCGTGTGCGCGAAGCCGTGATGCAGCCAGCGCGGGACGGAATCCCAGAAGGCGCGCAGGTGTTTGGTGTTGCGGCTCGAAAAATTCTGCGGCGTGCCGACGTCCTGCGGCGGCGCAAAGCGCGTAAAGAAGTAGTCGTTGGCCGGGCGGAAGAACGGCCCCTCGCCGTCCACCGTCGTCTCGCTGATGACGCCCGGCTCGTGTATGTTGAAGTCCTGGAAAGTGTCGTCCAACTCGCCGTTCGTGTAGACGTTGCCGTTGTGGTGACACTCCGCGCAGCCCGCTCCGCCCTCCGCGACGCTCCGGCTGAAGATCTCTTTCCCGCGCGCAATGCTCGCGGACTGAGTCGCGTCCGGGAACTGGTCGAGCGGGTTCGGCAGCCGCCGCGTCTCGTTCTGCGACCACAGGATTTGGAGGTAGGCCAGATCGTAATAGCCGACCTTCTTCGCCTTGCCGTTCAAGTCCGAACGCCCGATGGCGTTTGAGTCCTCCTCCGTCTTACGCTCGACGTAATCCTCGCGCGCGTGGAAGCGTGCGACCGGGTCCGCTTGCGGGAAGAGCGGCGTCGGCGCGCGCTCGCCGAGCAGGACTTCGCCGTTGCAGGCCGAAGCGTAAGCCATGAAGTCGTTGTTCAAGCCTTCGTACCACTCCGGCCAGTTGTCGGAAATATCTTTGTTCTGCGGGCAGACCTTGACGCCGCCGACGGCGTTGGCCGCGACGTTCCACTGGCAGCCGTCCTGCCGCCCGTCAAAGTGGCAGAAGGCGCAGGACTTTTGCCCGTCGTCCGAATAGGCCGCCGAGAAGAACCAGCGCAGTCCGACCTCTTCGTCCGTCGCAAACAGGTTCTGGCCGTGGTTGCCGGTCGTCGGATCGGGCGTCGAAGGCGTGACGCCGACCGGAACGTAAACCTGTCTTTGCAGGTTGCCGTTGCCGTCCACGCTCAGGACCGACACGTCTTCCGTCTGAAAGTTGGCGACGTAGATCGTGCGGCCGTCGGGCGCTGCTTCGACGCCCTGCGGCGTGATGCCTCCGGTCAGCTCGATGCCGAGCGGGGTCAGAATCTGCGACGGGTCGCTCACGCTCTGGTTGATGCGAAACGCCTGCACCTTTTCGGAATGGGCGTAGGTCACGAAGAGCAGGTTCCCGCGCAGAGCCATCTGCTCCGGGCCGCTGCCCTTGATGATTTTCTGCGCGGCGGTGTAGTCGCCGAGATCGACGTATTGTCCCGGCGTGACCAGCTGCGAGATGTCGCGCCCTTCGTCAACGTAGCGATAGACAAAGAGATTCGTCGTCGTGTCAAAGATGTTCAGCTCAGAGCCTATGTCGTCGAACGTCGTGGCTTTGGTCGCGTCGGTCATGACCGGCGTGTAGCCGAGCGGCTGGCCGTTGTTCCTGATTACCACGCCGCTCGCGTTGCGCGTCGGCAGCCCATGTCCGGTCTCCGGCTGGTTGAGCACCGTGCCCGTCTCCTGGCCGCTGACGATGCCCCAGCGTCCGGCCACCTTGACATCCGTCACGAGCCCGCCGACCGGCATGTTCCTGACGAGCGTGTTGGCGTCGTTCTCGATGTTGATGACGGCGATGGTGTGGCCGAGCGTGTTGGCGACGTAGAGCCGCTTGCCGTCCGCGCTCAAGTCCAGATCGCGCGGGTTGGTGCGTTCGAGTTCGCTCGTGCCCGTCGGAATCTCCGCCATCGGCGTGAAGAACGGCCCCGGCGTAATACGAAAGGCGTGCACCTCGTCTTTGAAACGGTCCGTGATGTAGAGCCGCGTCCCTTCGCGATTAAAGACGACCTTCTCGCCATAAAATCCGGTCTCGAATTCTCCGACGATGGCATCGCTCGCAGTGTCGATCACAGTGGCGTAGTTGCCGTACTGATTGAGCACGACGAGATACGGTCGCGGCGAGATAGTGAGGTTGTCCGGCGAGACTTTCAGGCCGATGGGACGCGTGCCGCGCGTCCCTCCCAGGGGGCGCACGTCGACCCAGCGCAGTACGCGCCGGGTGCTCGTCTCCATCACCGCCACGCGCCAATCGGGATAGCCTTCGCGTCC
This sequence comes from Acidobacteriota bacterium, assembly GCA_019247865.1. Lineage (GTDB taxonomy): Bacteria > Acidobacteriota > Blastocatellia > Pyrinomonadales > Pyrinomonadaceae > JACMLC01. Next base: position 234 of record JAFBAJ010000124.1, on the reverse strand, counting down.
AGGCAAAGAGACGTAGAGCTTCGCGCCGTCCGCCGTCAGCGCCAGCTCGCGCGGCTCGCTGCGAAACGGCTGCGGGCGATTCGGCCACAACTGATTGCCGCTATGCACCTCCGGGTGGTTCGGGTCAATGCGCGTGCCCGGATCGGGTCGCCCGTCAATGTAGGACGCGCCGTACATGATCTTGGTAAAGCGTTGCAAGCCCGCGCGGATGCCGGCGGACTCTGCGCCGACGAT
>JAFBAJ010000046.1 GCA_019247865.1 Acidobacteriota bacterium | reverse complement strand
GGCGTCTTAACGCAGCAGCTTCATTTTATCGCCGAGCAGAGCGCGCAGGCGACCCATGCCCGAACGCATACGCGTCTTGACCGTGCCGAGCGGCGACCCGGTCCGCTTTGCGATCTCAGTCTGCGTGAACCCGTCGAAGTAGGCGAGCAGTAAGACCTGTCGCTGCTCTTCGGGCAGTTCCCGGAGCGCGTCGCGCAAGACCTCTCCGCGCTCAGAAAGAATCGCGTCGGTCACAGCGTCGCCCACCTCTTCCGTCTCGACGCGCGCGGAGGCCGTCGCCAGACGCTCGCGTGCTCCGAGTGAGCGCAGCCGGTCAATCGCGCGGCTGCGCGCTAAGGTTACGAGCCACGTAAAGGGGCGTCCGCGCGCCTGATTGAAGTCCGCAGCCTTTTGCCAGACCTGCAGAAAGACCTCCTGCAGGACATCCTCCGCTTCGGCACGGCTATGTAATATACGTTGGATGAGCCCGAAAAGGATTAGCCGGTAACGATCATAGAGCGCCGCCAACGCCGCTTCATCCCCACGCGCGATCGCGCTCAGGAGCTCTACGTCTGCGTCTTGTGCGGGTTCCGGATGCAAGGGAAGTCTCAAGTTCCAAGCCGCAAGTCTCAAGTCCCTTAGTTGCAGACCTGGGACTTGGGACTTGAGACCTGGGACTCTTTTAAGCGACTGTGATCTCGTCCGAGAGGTACACGTCCTGAATCGCGTTCAGGAGGGCGATGCCTTCGTTCATCGGGCGCTGGAAGGCTTTGCGGCCGGAGATGAGTCCCATGCCGCCGCCGCGTTTGTTGATGACGGCGGTGCGAACGGCTTCGGCCATGTCGGTCGCGCCCTTCGACTCACCGCCGGAATTGATGAGGCCGCAGCGGCCCATGTAGCAGTTGGCGACCTGATAGCGCACGAGGTCAATCGGGCTCTCGCTGGTCAGCTTCTCGTAGACGAGCTTGCTCGTCTTACCGTACGAGCCCTCTTTGTTGAGCGCGTTGTAGCCGCCGTTTCGTTCGGGCAATTTCTGCTTGATGATGTCGGCCTGAATCGTCACGCCGAGATGGTTAGCCTGACTGGTCAGGTCGGCCGACGCGTGCATGTCTCCCTCCGCGGTCTTGAACTTGGGATTGCGCAGGTAGCACCAGAGGATCGTCGCCATCCCCAGCTCGTGCGCGTAGGCGAACGCCTGGCTGATCTCAGTGATCTGCCGCGTCGATTCCTCCGAGCCGAAATAGATGGTCGCGCCGACGGCGAGAGCGCCCATGTCGCGCGCCTCGTCCACCGTTCCGAACAGAACCTGATCGAACTTGTTCGGATAGGTCAGCAGCTCGTTGTGATTGATCTTGACGATGAAGGGAATCTTGTGCGCCCACTTGCGCGCGACCAGTCCCAGCACGCCGAAGGTCGAGGCCACCGCGTTGCATCCGCCTTCGACGGCGAGCCGCACGATGTTGTCCGGGTCAAAGTACTGCGGGTTCGGCGCGAAAGAAGCTCCGGCCGAATGCTCTATGCCCTGATCGACGGGCAGGATCGAGAGATAGCCTGTGCCCGCGAGCCGCCCGTTATCAAAGAGCGTTTGAATCGCGCGCAACGTTATCGGGTTTCTGTCCGACTGCGCCCAGACGCGATCCACAAAGTCCGGGCCGGGCGCCTGAATCTGATCTTTCGAGATCGTGTTACTCGTATGATCGAGGAGCGTCCGCGCGTCCGCTCCCAGCAATTCTTCGATATGACTTAATGACGCAGTTTCTCGTTTAAGCTCGGTTGCCATGTCCCTCGTCCTCCTGAATACGAGATGGAAAGTGCAAAATTTTTCGGTTGATACTGGAGGCAATAACAGTGGCGCGAATTATAGCACATCAATGGCTGAATACAGGACTTTGGTCTTTGAACTTTGGTCTTTGATGTCTGACTCGGCCTTAGAGTTTTGTCATGCAAGGTTAAAGGGCGAGCAAAGAACAAAAGCCAAAGGCCAAAGACCTATGCTATTTGCAGCGTCAGTTGCCGGAGGGCTTCGTGCAGGCGCAGGGCGAGACTGCCCATCGGAACCGTGTAGCGGTGAAAGTCGAAGGTCGTCACGATGCCGACGCCGAGCCCCGCCGAAGTGAGAAAGATCTCGTCCGCATCCGACAGAGCGGAGAGCTCGTACACGCCTTCGACCAGCGGCATGGAGAGCTCACCGGCCAGCCGCATGACGTGCGCGCGTGTCGTCCCGGCGAGCGCGCCGGTCACGAGCGCGGGCGTGTGCAGCGTGCCGTCCCTGACCCAGAAGATGTTCGCCATCGTCGCGGAGACGACCTCGCCGCGCTCGTTGAGCCTGACGGCTTCATCAAAATCGCGCACGCGCGCCTCTTCACGCGCCAGCAGTTGCTCCAGGTAATTGACGCTCTTGATCCCAGCGAGCGGCGAGTGCGTGTTGACGCGGTAAGGCGAAAGCGTCATCGCCAGCCCTTCCTCGAACGCAGAGACGTGCGCCCCGCCCGTCATGATGAGGAGCGTGGTCGGCGACCCTTCTTCTTCTCCCTCCAATCTCCACGTCCCGCTCGACATGTTCGAGAACAAAGTCACGCGCGCACGCCCCGCACGCACCTCATTCGCTTCGAGCAGACGCAGGAGCGAAGCCCGGACAG
>JAFBAJ010000043.1 GCA_019247865.1 Acidobacteriota bacterium | reverse complement strand
GCTGCTGCGTGTCGAGCGTCGAAAAGACTGCCTCCGCCGCTTCGAGCCCGGCGACCGTCATCGGCTCTTTGGCGATGAAGCGCCCGCGCGCACGCGCGTTGCGTGCGACGGTCGCCTGCGTTGTGATGTCGCCGCGCCCCAGGTCTTCACTGAGGAAAGCGCCGATCTGCGCGAAGAGCGCGCTCTCGTCCAGCCAGTTCATGTTTAAGCGAAAGCCTCCAGGTTCTGTTCCAGCGCACTCATTCTCTGCTCGATGTCTGCGACGCGCCCGCGCAAGTCAGCGACCTTCTCGACCGGCGCGCGCTCGACGAACTGCGGATTTGAGAGCTGCTTTTCGAGCTTCTCGCGTTCGGCGGAAAGTTTTGCCTGCTCCTTCGTCAAACGCTCGCGCTCCTGCGCGAAATCGATCAGTCCTTCGAGCGGGACGGCCAACTCCGCGCCGCCGCCGAGCACCGCGCGCGCCGAAGCACGCGGCGCAGAGAGCTTCTCCGCGATTTGAATGTCCGAGACGCGCGCGATACGTGCGATCTGATCGGTGCTCGCGGCGAAGACCGCGCGCAGGCGTTCGTCAGCCGCGCCGATGAGCAGCGGCACGCGCTCCGACGGCTTGATGTTCATCTCAGAGCGTATGTTGCGCACGCGCGAGATGAGGTCGATCACCGCCTGCATCTCGCTTTCGGCACGTTCATCTATCAAAGCCTCTGCGGCCTGCGGGTAACTCGCCAGCATGATGGTCGCGGGCGCGCCCTTGTAAGCCGGATGCAGGAGCTCTTCGCTGACGCCGGGCAGACGCTGCCACAGCTCTTCCGTGATGTACGGCATGAACGGATGGAGCAGCCTCAGCGCCTGTTCGAGCACGGTCAGGATACGACTGCGCGCCAGCTCGCGCTCGGGCGTGGCCTCTTCCGCAGTGATCTCGGCCTTCGTCAGCTCGATGTACCAGTCGCAGAAATCGTCCCAGAAGAAATGGTAGAGCGACTGCACAGCCTCATGAAAGGCATACCTTTCAAGATGCGTTCCGACCTCGCGCGCCGTCCGGTTGAGGCGCGAGAGAATCCAGCGATCATGCAAGGTCAACTCACCATGCTTCTCATCAAAAGCATCGCTCCTGACGCTCGCGCCCTCGGAGTTCATCAGGCAGAAGCGCGTCGCGTTCCAGATCTTGTTCGCGAAGTTGCGATAGGACTCGACCTGCGTATCGTTCCACCGCGTGTCGGTCGAGCCGATGGAGGCCAGCACCAGCCGCGTCGCGTCCACGCCGTACTTGTCGAACACGTCGAGCGGATCGACGCCGTTGCCCTTCGTCTTCGACATGCGCTGCCCGTGCTTGTCGAAGATCGTGCCCGTGATGTAGACATCATCGAAGGCTTTTTTCCCGGTGAGCTTGAGACCCGTCATCATCATCCGCGAGACCCAGAGAAAGATGATGTCGCGCGCCGTGACGAGCAGAGAGGTCGGATAAAAAGTTTTGAGGTCTTCCGTCTCATCCGGCCAGCCCAACGTCGAGATCGGCCACAGCGCCGACGAGAACCAGGTGTCGAGCACATCCGGGTCCTGCTCCAACTTGTCCGTCCCGGCCTTCTCACGCGCCTCCTCAACACTGCGCGCGACGTACACATTGCCCTCTTCGTCGTACCAAGCGGGAATGCGATGGCCCCACCAGAGCTGGCGCGAGAGCGTCCAGTCGTGCAGGTTTTCGAGCCAGTCGGTGAAAACTTTTTCGTACGGCACGCGCGGCACAAAACGCGGCTCATGCTTTTCACGAATCAGTTCGAGCGGCGCGCGTCCCAGCTCCGCCTGCTTCAGGAACCACTGCAAAGAGAGTAGCGGCTCGATCACCGTCCGGCAGCGATTGCACTTCGTGATCGAGAACTCGTAGTCCACAACTTTTTCGAGCAGCCCCAGCTCTTCAAACTGCGCCACGACCTTTTCGCGCGCGGCGTAGCGATCCAGGCCCTCGAACTCTGCGCCCGCGTCCGCAGTCATACGCGCGTGCTGGTCTATCACGCGCACCTGCTGGAGATTGTGGCGCTGGCCCATCGCGTAATCGTTCGGGTCATGTGCGGGCGTGATCTTGACCGCGCCCGTGCCGAACTCCGGGTCAACATACTCGTCCGCCACGACCGGAATCTCGCGCCCTGTGAGCGGCAGCAACAGCGTCGCGCCGATCAAATCCGCGTAGCGTTCGTCGGACGGATTCACGGCCACGGCCGTATCGCCGAGCATCGTTTCGGGGCGCGTCGTCGCGACCGTCACGCGCCGGTCGCTGCCCTTGACCGGATATTGCAGGTAATAGAGCTTTCCGGCCTGCTCCTCTTTATCTACTTCGAGGTCTGAGAGCGCGGTCTGGTCTTTCGGGCACCAGCTAATCATCCCCTCGCCGTGATAGATGAGGCCCTCTTCATAACATCGCACGAAGAACTCGCGCACGGCGCGCGACAAATGCTCGTCCATCGTGAAACGCTCGCGCGACCAATCCACAGAGGCTCCCTCGCGCCGCATCTGGTTGAGGATCTGTCCGCCGTACTCCTGCTTCCACTGCCAGACGCGCGCTTCAAACTCCTCGCGCCCGAGGTCGTGGCGCGTCAAGCCCTCTTTGCGGAGCTGCTTCTCGACCATGATCTGCGTCGAGATGCCCGCGTGATCCATGCCCGGCAGCCAGAGCGTGCGATAGCCGCTCATGCGCTTGTAACGCGTCAGGACATCCATGATCGTGTGCTGGAGCGCGTGCCCCATGTGCAGGGAGCCGGTCACGTTCGGCGGCGGGATGACGATGGAGTAGGCAGGAGCCTGCGGGTCACGATTGATCTCAGGAGCGAAAAAGCCCCCCTCCTCCCAGCGCGAATAATGTTTGGCCTCGGCCTGTTTCGGGTCGTATGTTTTCGGAATGTCCATGTTTATAAGTAGCCAGTAGTCAGTGGTCAGTGGTCAGTAGTTTATAGCTCGCGAAATAGTATTCGCTCATTGTAAAGCAAAGGTGGTCAGTTTTCATCTCAGGATGACAACTGACCACCAACTCAAGCTTAGACTGACCACTGAGCACTGACCACTGACTACTGTTTCTGCTGCTCTTCGAGGCGGCGTTTGATGAGGCGCTCGGCGAGGTCTGGGACGACTTCCCAGGCGATCTGTTCGATGACCTTTTCGGAGAGCATCTCGACGGCGCGGCGCGCGATGGCGTCGATCACTTCGGGCGCGAGCTGGTCGAGCGTGATCTGTCCCGAAGGATTTGCGGGCGCGCTGCTCGCTTCGACCTGCGGCGCGGGAGCTGAGACGCTTGCCGCACTCTCTTCGGCCGGTTGCGCTTCGACGAGGGGCTCTGCTTCGACGACTTCGGCATCGACGAACTCTGCGGCGGCAGGAGCTTCCGAGACTTCGCCCTCGTACGCTGTGGCCGGGGGCTCGGCGATGGCAGCCGATGAAGCGGAAGCCTGCGGCGCTGGAGCTTCGTCCCAGAGGTCGAGCACGAAATCATCTGCTTCGGCGGTCGCGGCGGAAGGAGCATCGATCTCGCCCAGGTCGAGCAGCGCATCATCGGCCGCGCGCGCCTGGCCGAAACGGTCGGCGGAGGTCGCAGGAGAGGTCGTCATGGCCGGCTCAGGAGACGCGACGCTTTCGCTCTCCTTTTCCGGCCGGTGCAATGGCAGAGTGTCTTGCATGTTAATGGCTGCTGGCTGGTTGAGATTGAGGCCCGTTTCGGCGACGTCTGAGGCGCTGAGCGGAACGGTCGGGCGCTGGACGCTGCCGATGGTGCGATTGAGATTGTAGTCGCCCGCGGGCGTGGCTTCGATCATCGCATCATCCAGGCTCGGATCGGCAAAGTCTGCGCGCTGTGCGCCCGTCGGCTCAGCGTCGAAACCCGGCTCGAACACAGCCTCAGCCGCAGGTGTGGCAGGAGCCGAGGCGGCCTCTTCCTTCTGCGCCGGATACAGTGGCAGCTCAACGTCTTTGGTCGGGGTCTCGTCGTCCTCTTCCGGCGGAGCGGCGGATTTGCCGCTCAACAGCGAGCCGACCTTGCCAACCAGTTGTCGTATGGATTGGAAGGGCTTGGTCAAATAGTCATCCGCGCCAACTCTGCGCGCCTCCGCTTCATTAAATGGCTCGAACGAGCCGACCAGAAGCAAGACCGGAATGTGACGAAACCGCTCGTTCCGCTTCACAAACTCGCATACTTCGTAGCCGTTGAGCCCCGGCATGTGCACGTCTGCGAGGACGATGTCGGGCGCAAGCTCTTCGATCTTTTCGACGGCCAGATCGCCGTTGCTGACGGTCGTCACCTCCAGACCCTCGTCGGCGAAGGTGAGGTTGACAACCTTCTGGATGGTAATGGAATCATCCGCAAGCAGCAGTCTGCGTCCTATTCCCAAAACCTGACTCCTTCATGTCTCGCTTGAGGTTTGTGCGCCACCAGCAGGACTGCGACGAGCGCGTGTGAACACGGCGGCGCGGGGCATGAGCGATTCACCTCCTGCCACAGGCTGAGGCCGGCAGACCGCTCTTCTGAAACCTAACACCCGACAAAGCGGCGCGTCAAGAAGATTTTGGAGGACGGATGGCGGCGGTCAAACTCGAAATCCGGCAAATCTCACGGCCGTCAATTCCGGCTGCTGATGACGACATCATCAGGCGTCTTCTCTTTGCCGTCCATCCCGGACGAGCGGAGTGTGAAATGGTCGCGCGTGCCTTCGTAGAGGTAGGGCTTGTGCCACGGGTCTACGCGAATGACGCGGGAGAGATAGCGCGGGTTGAGCTGGTCGACGAGGGCTGCCTGTTTGTCCGTGACGACGTAGAAGCCGCGCTCGCGGCGGAACGATTCGAGCGCGGTCGCCATCGTTTCCAGCTCCGCGCGTGCGCGCTCGGCCTTTTCGGCATTGACGGCGCGGGCGATCATCTCGATATCTTCCCACTTATTGTCGCCGGTTCTGACCTCCGCGACGCGCCACTTGTCATCATCGCCCCTGACGAAGCGAAAGGCCGTCTCGACCTGCGCCACGACGACCGCAGAGGAGCCGAGCGACGAGACCTCTTTGACCCGCACGGCGTCCGAAGGCAACTCGATGCCGGCCACGCGCGCGATCAGCCGCCGCGCCTCCTTCGCGCTGAGGTCGCCCGCCGCGCCCGCGCCTGAGATAGCGCCCGCGACCAGCAGGATGAGAAGCATGCTCAAAAGGATGAATCGTTTCATGATCTATTTGACCTCGAAAATCTTGGAGGCGGCTTTGCCGTCGAGCCAGGTGCGGATGCGGATGGCTTCAGGCTTCATCGTTGCGACATCGAAGTGCTCGCCTTCGTCGGTGGCGAAGCGGTCGAAGGGAATGGTCACGGTCTGCCCCGGCGCGATGTCTCCGGCCTCGGCCCAGTAATGGCCCTTGACGAAGACGGTCACGCGCGGGTAGGCAAAGTCGTCGCGGTTCGTGACCGTCACGCCGACACGCGGCGAGGCTTTGATTTCCGGATGAAGCTCGACCTCGCGGCGCGCGGTACAGCCGAAAGCCAGTGTGATGAGCAGCAAGAGTTGAAGCGAGAAGCGCGGTCTGGCGAAACGGAAATGGCTCATCTCAAACCTATCCGGCTCGGCTCCAAAAAGGTTCTCTTCAGGACGCGGCTTTGGCGATCAGCATCCGCAGCATGATCTGGAGCTGCGCGGTCGTGAACGGCTTAGGGAGAAAGACGACCGCCCCGGCGGCGAAGCTGTCCGAAGAGAGCTTGGGGTTCTGCTCGGCGGTCATCATCATGACTGGAATGCGCATGAGGCGCTTCTCTGTGCGCATGTAGCGCACCAGTTCCGGCCCCTGTATGTGCGGCATCACGACATCGAAGATGCCCGCGATGAAGTTGGCATCACCCTGTAGAATCTTGTAGGCCTCGCGCCCGTCGCGCGCGGGAACGACCGTGTAGCCCTCTTTTTCGACGATCGCAGTGACAAGGCGCAGGATCGCCGGGTCGTCGTCGGCGACCAGTATTCGCTGTTGTGAGGTCTGAGGCTCTTGGGTTGACACTTTGTCTGCTTCTCCCTATCAACTAAACTTCGACCGTGCGGCCCGATTCGTCGGTGCGGGAGGAGAGCTCCGCCGCCAGCTTAATCGCCGCCACCATACTCGAATGCTCCGCGAGCCCTTTGCCCGCGATGTCAAAAGCCGTTCCATGATCGACGGAAGTGCGTATGAACGGCAAGCCCAGCGTGACGTTGACGGCCTCGCCAAATGATAAACACTTGACGGGAATCATCGCCTGGTCATGGTAACACGAAATGACC
>JAFBAJ010000029.1 GCA_019247865.1 Acidobacteriota bacterium | reverse complement strand
GTGGCGCTGCTGTTCGCCTCGACCGCCAGCGTGCAACAGAAGGGCGAGCTGTTGCCTGCGCAGGTCGCGCCAGGGACTTCAACCTCGCGGCCGGAGATCACAGACGCATCTGCCGACGACGATCAGGTGGTCGTCGATACGGATCTGATCTCCTTCAACGTCACGGTGACGGATAAATCCGGCCGGCGCGTCTCGGGGCTGCCCCAAACCGCGTTCACGATCTTCGATGAGAAGAGGGCGCAGGAGATCAGTTTCTTCGGCGATGACGATTCGCCCATCTCCGTCGCCATCGTGTTCGACCTCTCCGGCTCGATGACGGAAGAGAAGGTGCTGCGGGCCAGAGATGCCCTCGTCCGCTTCATGGAAACGAGCCACAAAGATGACGAGTATTACCTCATCACGCTACAGGAAGGTAAAGCCCTGCTGTCTCTGGATCACACGCGCGACAGCCAGGCTCTCATAGACAAGCTCACGTATGGCGCACCTCACGGGAAGACTGCGCTGTACGACGCCTGCTATCTGGGACTCAACAAAGTCCTGCGCGGCACGCACACACGGCGCGCGCTCCTGCTCATCTCGGACGGGCAGGATAATAGTTCGCGCTACACTTTCGATGAGTTGTACAGCATGGCTAGAGAGTCGGATGTCACCATCTACTCGATTGACGTGGGAGAGACGGACAATGATGATTCAACCCTGTATGGCGAAGAGGTGCTCACAGACCTCGCCGCGATGACGGGCGGCAAATTCTTCCACCCCGGAAAGGCGGAAGAGATGTCCGATGTCTTCGAGCGGATCGCTCTGGAGTTGCGTCACCAGTATGCCATAGGTTATCGGCCGGAGAATCTGGCGACGGACGGTAAGTGGCACCGCATCAAAGTCAAGATCGACCCGCCGCGCGGCTCGACGCGCCTCTTCCTACGCTACCGCAGCGGCTACTACGCGCCCGCGAACCCGCGCCGGGCGAGATACTAAAAGATTAGTAGTCGGTCAGTTTCAAAAAGAATCTCACGCAAAGGCGCTGGTGACGCAAAGAAAGCGATTGAGTTCTTCCTTTGCGTCTTTGCGCCTTTGCGTGAGATTCTTTTTCATCCTGTGAATCCTTCCGACCTGTCAGAAGTAACAGTTCCCGGCTGTCCCGTCACGCCGATAAAATCGGCTCAGGATATTGATGGGGAGGAACATGCACCAGACAGCCATCGCTGCTCTTCCACAGCCGCGGACTTTTGTTCCGGGCGGAGCCGCCGAAAACCCAAAGGACTCGGATTACGCGCTGGCACGGGAGGCCGCCGGCGGGGCCATCGCAGCTATCGGCGAATTGTATGAGCGCTACGGCCGGCGAGTCTACGCGCTCTGCCTGCGCATGACGCGCGATAAGGTAGAGGCCGAAGACCTGACGCAGGATATCTTCATCCTTCTCTTCCGCAAGATCGGCACCTTTCGCGGCGAGAGCCGGTTCATCACCTGGCTTCATCGCCTCACAGTCAACCACGTGCTGATGCACTATCGTCGCGCCACGATACGAAGGGAAAAGACGGCCGAGGAAGATTTCGAGGCCGAGTTCTTACGCGCCTCAAAGAGCAATCATGCGTTCAGCGCGCAGGTCGTGGAGAGAATCGCAATCGACGCGGCACTGGCGCAACTGCCCCCGGGCTGTCGAATGATATTTATCCTGTTCGATGTAGAGGGATACAAACACGAGGAGATTGCGAGGATGCTCGGCTGCTCGACCGGCAACTCGAAGTCGCAACTGCACAAGGCCAGACTCAAGCTCAGGCAGATGTTGAAGACTTGAATCGCGCGCCGAACCGGCTCTCACAATTTACGCACGCTGAGGAGACGCACGGGGCTCACGCCGTAATTCTCCACGTCGATCTTCTTCCCGTCCAGCACCTTCACTTTGGCTGCGTAAACGAGGACGCCTTCGCCCTTCTCATTTCCCTTCTTGTCCCTCTTCAGATCCAGCGTGAGAATCCCGAACGGGTAGTCCTGGGAGGTTGAACCGGAGTAGATTTCAAGAAAGCCCATCGGACGATCTCCCACCGCGTAAATTCGCCTTCCCGTTTTCGTCCGTCTGGAGCGGATGAGCTTGAGGTCATAGGAGCCGACTCTTCCCGTGAGCGTGATGCGGCCTTTGGTCTTGGCCTTTTCCAGCATCTTGAGCAGAGCGTCCGAGCCGCCTGCGAGCAACGCCCCGGCCATCTCTTTCGCCTCCTGGTCTGACGAATAGTCGTCGATGTAGACATCAACGCTCGCCGTCGCGCCCGAGCCAAGCATTGCGCGGCCAGCGCCGCTCGGCAAATAAGCGAGCGCGGAAAACTGCTCGTCTTTCTGCCGCTCCTCCTGCGCGGGCGCGCGCCCGGAGACTCCTGCCAGACACAGGCAGAAGAGACAACAAGTGACTCCGATGATCGTCCTCATGATGCCGGACTCCTTTAATTTAAGATGGCAACCAGACGGCTATTTCTTCGCGGGCGGCGGATAGTTCTTCAAGAGCTTAGCCATCGCCTTATCCAGGTTCTTCTGAACTTTCTCCGGCTTCTTCTCATTCTTCAGCGTCTTGGTCGCCTCGCCGCGCCAGACCTGCTTCTTCGTCGCCACGTCGTAGAAGTCCAGATTCAGAGTGCCGACATTGATGGTCGAGCTGGTCACGGTCGTCGTCTGCATGCCGCCAT